>JANMJF010000041.1:0-2123 GCA_031371245.1 Pseudomonadota bacterium
CCTCGATGCTCCGCGACTGGCAGTTCTCGATTGGGCGCCAGCGGCCACGCCCGCCATGCTGGCCCAGCACCTAGCGCCCGCTGTGGAACGACTGCGCGCCGCGCGCCCACCCTGACGCAGAATTTCTCTAATGGTGAGCGACCTCGACACTCACGATTCGTCGGGCGCCGGCTGGCTCCTGCGTCCCACCCGCTCCATGACCTGGCCGCAGGCCAAGCGCTTCATCATGCTGGTCACGACAATGAGCGCATTGATCGGTGGCACATTTGCTTTTTGTGGCTTTTGGCTGGTGATGCCGTTCTCAGGCTTGGAGGCGCTGGCGGTCGCGGCCGCCTTCTATTTCGTGCTGCGGGATGGCGAGCGGCGCGAATTGATACGCATCGAGGATGACCAGCTGATCATTGAAACGGGCAGGCGCGAACTCGAGCAACGCCACGAATTTAACTGCCTGTGGGTGCGCGTGCATTTGTCTCGCTCGCGCTATCGTTACCACCCTACGCGTCTATTCGTTGGCAGCCATGGCCGAACCCTCGAACTTGGCCGCTTCTTGAGCGATGACGAACGCGAAACATTCTCGCGATCCCTGATTAACGCCTTGAACAAAAAGCGGTAGACTACCGCCGCCTCTGTCCTGACTACGGCAGCTATTGCCATTCGACAGAGAGAGCGTTTTTGCCACGCCGGGTTGCCTAAGCGACGCTCTTTAGCCACAAAAATCAGCACCTAACTGGTACGGACCAAACCCGCACGCGCTGTATCGGGAGTTTCAAGCATGACTTTTTTCAAGCATTCCAATCCGTGGCGAAAAATAGCGATAGCGGCGGCCCTGCTCGGTCTGCCGGGCGCCGCCATGGCCGAATGGGGGCTCAATCTCACCCGCGGCGTGACGCCTTACAGCCACATCGTCTATAACTTGCACATGCTCGTTCTGGGCATTTGCGTTGTGGTTGGCGTGGTGGTCTTCGGGGTGATGCTCTATTCCATCATCGCATTCCGGAAATCGGCGGGTGCCAAGGCCGCCCAGTGGCATGAGAGCACCAAGGTCGAAATCCTTTGGACCTTGATTCCCTTCGTGATCCTGATTGGTATGGCGGTGCCCGCGACCCACGCCTTGATCATGATGGAGAACGTCTCTAATCCCGACATGACCATCAAGGTCACCGGCTACCAGTGGAAGTGGCACTACCAGTATCTCGACGACGGCATCAATTTTTTCAGCACCATGGCCAATGACAGCAACATGGCCCGTCAGCTGAATTCCGGCATCGATCCCAAGAGCGTGCCGAATTATCTGCTTGAGGTCGATAATCACTTGGTTGTGCCGGTCGGCAAGAAAATTCGTTTTCTGACTACCGCTGGCGACGTCATCCACGCCTGGTGGGTGCCAGCGCTGGGCTGGAAGCGCGATGCCGTCCCCGGTTATATCAACGAATCCTGGGCCGAGATCCAGACGGCGGGTACCTATCGTGGCCAGTGCGCCGAGTTATGCGGCAAGGACCATGGCTTTATGCCGATTGTGGTTGATGCCCTGTCGGCAGCGGATTACGCAGCCTGGGTCACGAAAATGAAGGCGGCCACCCAGCATGCTGAGTCCGCCGCCAGCGCGCCGGCAGCGTCCGTTGCTCAGCAGTAAGACCGCCCGGCGCGCGACCGCAACCGTCTGTCGACTATTTTCGAATCGCATCTGTATACGAGGTTAGATCCATGAGTGAGTCCGCCACCCACCACGACCACGATGACCACGGCTATCATGCTGGCGGCATCTCGCGCTGGCTGACCACCACCAACCACAAGGACATCGGGACGATGTACCTGGTGTTCTCACTGATAATGTTCTTTATCGGTGGTTCGATGGCGATGGTGATCCGCGCCGAGCTGTTCCAGCCGGGCCTGCAGTTCGTTGACCCGCAGTTTTTCAATTCCATGACCACCATGCACGCGCTGGTCATGATCTTCGGCGCCGTCATGCCGGCTTGGACGGGCTTCGCGAACTGGATGATTCCGATGATGATCGGTGCGCCCGATATGGCGCTGCCACGACTCAATAACTGGAGTTTCTGGATCCTGCCCTTCGCCTTCACGCTGTTGTTGAGCACGGTATTCATGCCGGGCGGCGCTCCCGC
>JANMJF010000052.1:0-1911 GCA_031371245.1 Pseudomonadota bacterium
CACCGGTTCGTCAGCCGTGCAGTCGATCCCGATCATGGCGCAACAGGCTAAGCACCTGACCGTCTTTCAGCGCACGCCATCGTTCTCGATCCCGGCGCGCAATGGTCCCTTGGACAAAGCCTACGAGGCACGTGTCAAAGCTATGTATGGAGAGTGGCGCCGCCGCCAGCGCGACGACTCGCGCGGCGGTTTCATCGCCTTGAACTTTGAGCCCGCCTCGCCGAACAACAAGTCCGCGCTTGAATGCACGCCCGAAGAGCGCCTGGCGGACTACGAAACGCGCTGGAAGAACGGCGGGCTGGCCTACTACTCGTCCTACATCGATCTGTTGACCAACCAGGCCGCCAACCAAACCCTTGCCGAATTCGTGCGCGGCAAAATTCGCGAGCGGGTGAAAGACCCCGTCACCGCCGAACTGTTGTGCCCGACCACCTATCCGATTCTCGCCAAACGGCTGTGCGCCGATACCGACTACTACGAGACCTATAACCGCGAGAATGTCACGTTGGTGTCGATCAAAGACTCGCCCATCGAGAAGCTGACCAGCAAAGGCCTGGTGGTGCGTGGCCAGGAATACGAAGCAGACAGCATCGTCTTCGCGACCGGCTTCGATGCGGTGACAGGCGCGATCAAGAACATCGAGGTGCGCGGCCTCGGCGGCACTGACCTCAACGAGCACTGGCTGGGCGCGCCGCGCGCGTATCTCGGTCTCATGAGCGCCGGCTTTCCCAATCTGTTCTTCCTTGACGGGCCGTGCAGCAACGGCGCACTGGTCAGCCCGATGTTGCTCTCGGAGTATCAAGTGGAATGGGTGGACCGCTTCATCGCCACCGTCGGCACCCAGGCCACGGCGCGCATCGAAGCCAAACTCGACGCCGAGAACGCGTGGATGGAACACATGAACGACGTCGCCAAGGGCAGCCTGCTCTACGAGGCCAACAGCTGGTATATGGGCGCAAATATTCCCGGCAAGCCGCGCGCCTTGCTGTCTTATCTCGGTGGCTTGGAGGCTTACCGGCAGCAGTGTCGGGCCGGCGAAGCCAATGCCTACGGCAACTTTACGATTACACGCTGAGTGATGACTGGCACCAGGCAGCGATAGAGAGGCCCACGTACGCCTAGACGTCGCGGCGCTATCGAGATCACTGCGGCCCCACGGGCAACAACTCGCCTCAGAATCGAGAAGTGGGTCGCAGCTTGGGCAAGCAAGCTGCGCCGCTCACGTTTGCGGGTAGTTGTGCCCCACTCGCGACGCTACCCTCAGGATCAGGCAGGGGCTGGAGGCGTGCCGCCTACTCAGGGGTAGCGCGCGGCGACAGCGACATCATCGTCAAAGGGGTATTTACAATGATTCATGAGAAAGCACAGATCTGGGCTCTCAGCGCGGCACTCTTGGCCAGCGTCGCCATGCCAGCCGGCGCAACCAGCGTATTTTCCAGTGTCGGGGCCGATGCGGCGGCCATTCAGGGCAGCGTCGATGCCTTCCGTGCTGCGCTCGGCGCCAATAATGGTCTGGGTGCCTGCGCCAGCCCAGCCTGCCTGGCCGGACTTGGGCGGCGCGAGATCAACTGGGACGCCGTCCCCGATAGCGCGTCTTCGCCGAATGCCTTCTCGGGCAGTTTCTTCAATCAGGCCACCGGCGCAGCGGCCGGGCGCATCCGTGGCGCGCGCTTCAACACCCCAGGCAGCTTTGCGGTCAGCGCCGACAGCGATTCCGACAACGATGGCAACCCCGGCCCGCTCGCACCGGAGTTCGGCAACCTGAATCCGCAAAGCGCCGATCAGTTCGCCGCCTTCAGTGCCGAGCGTATCTTCGGCCTGCTCGGAACCAACACCATGGACGTGTTGTTCGACGTGGCCGGATCACCGGGCACCGCTGCGAAAGTACGCGGCTTCGGTGTGGTGTTTACC
>JANMJF010000059.1:0-10775 GCA_031371245.1 Pseudomonadota bacterium
CCTATGGCTTCCGCCACTTCAAGGAAACCATCGGCGCGTGGGGTGTGCCTTTCACCAACACGCTTATCCTGCTGACCAGCGGCGCGACCGTGACCTGGGCTCATTGGGGCCTGCAAAAGGGCAGCCGCACGCAACTGATACTCGGCCTCGCCGCGACCGTGGCGCTGGGCGCGACTTTCGTCTTCCTGCAGACTCAAGAATACGGCCACGCTTACCACTCACTGGGCTTGACGCTGAATTCCGGTATCTACGGCGCAACCTTCTTCATGTTGACGGGTTTCCACGGTTTCCACGTAACCATGGGCACCATCATGTTGGCGGTCATACTGGCGCGTTCGATCAAGGGCCATTTCACGCCCAAGCATCATTTTGCCTTTGAAGCCGTGGCCTGGTACTGGCATTTTGTCGATGTGGTGTGGATCGGACTGTTCATCTTCGTATACTGGCTCTGAGTAGAACTCGTACACGCATGCGCAAAAGCGCCGCCCTTGAGGTGGCGCTTTTTTTTCGGGCATCAGTTCGGAGAAAGCATACCGAGTGCGTTCAGGATGACGATGACGATGACCAGCCCGATGGACAAGCAAACCCGTATCGTCAGGGCTTTGACCGTCGCTTTGCCGTCGTCGTTGGCGCGGCGCCGAAACAAACTCACAAACGCTGAGCCCAGTGCCACGAGTATCATGACGAACATCCCTATGATCACGGATTTGACGATGGGGGATTCGGTCATGACTTGCTCGACATTGAAGATGGGTCGACCCTGATTATCGGTTATTTGTGCGCAGCCTCTCAATCAACCCCTGGGCCCGTCTCGGCTTGACCCTCTTGCTGATCGCGGCATGCGCCGGACTTTCCAGTCTCGGCGTCTGGCAGCTTCACCGCGCGCACCAGAAACAGGCTCGTTACGAGGCTTTCACACGCAATCAAACTGCATCCCCGCTCGAATTCGCAAGCATCGCGCCAAATGCCGCCTTGGTTGACGCTCTGTGGCGCCGCGTAACGGTGCGCGGCCATTACCTCGATCAACATATCGTGCTCGACAATCGTATCAATCAAGGCCGTCCCGGCTACGAAATTCTGACGCCCTTCGTTTCCGACAATGGCACGACTCTATTGGTAGACCGTGGCTGGATTGTGTTGCCCGACGCGCGCACCACGCTGCCCGACGTGCTCGCGCCCGCCGACCCGCTCGTCATCAGCGGTTTTATTGGCCCCGAGCCCACCGTCGGCATCGAGCTCGCCGCCAGCGCTGAGCAGGCCGAGATCATGAGTCCAAACGTATTTAGAGTGCAGCGCGTGAAACTCGCTGGCGTCGCATCGCTGCTCGATCGTCCATTGTGGCGCGGCATCGTTTACCTCGACCCTAAAGTACCAGGGGCGCTGGCCGTCGACTGGCAACTGCCGGGTGATGGCTCGGCGCGTAACCGCTCCTACGCGGTGCAATGGTTTGCGATGGCGGCCGTACTGGCTGCCCTCGGTGTGTGGAATCTCTATGGCAGGAGCCGCCGCCGTGACTGAAAACCGCGCCGCGCCGGTGCGCAAACGTAGCGGCTGGGTGCCGCTCACGGTACTCGCAGTCTTCGTCGCACCGATCCTGGTGGCCTGGTGGTTGGCGATCCTGCATCCCGAAGCTGCGCCCCCGCGCCAGCTCAATCACGGCGAATTGATCCGCCCGCCCGTTGATTTCTCCGCCTACCCCGCCGGTGCGAGCCTCACCGCGCTGGCGCTGGCGCCCGCTGAATGGGCGCTCATGTATTTCGGCCCAGGGCCGTGTGCCGCCGACTGCGTGAGACATATCGAACTACTCGCCACTATCCGCAGCCTGCTCGGCGCACAAGGTGCCCGTGTCCACGTCGCCGCACTGGTCGACAGCGCGCCACCTACACCGCTTACCCCGGCCGTCACCATCGCCGACGCCGGTGCCCGCCGCCTGCTCACGCGCGAAGCGGCCGCCCGCACCGGTATAGTTCGTGAAGAGGGCATCGTGATCCTGGACTCGCGGCGCCTGGCGATGATGATATTTCCGCTCGACGCGCCACCGGCCGGTATCAAAGAAGATCTGAAACGGCTGCTGCGCGGCTCCGCCATTCACTGATGATGTCTCGAACGCTGCGACTGCTTTCCTATGCGCTGCCCCTGCTCGCGTTGACGGTCATCGTGCTCGGTGCCTATGTGCGTTTGAGCGACGCCGGTCTCGGCTGCCCGGACTGGCCGGGTTGTTACGGCCGTCTGACCGTGCCGAGCGGCGTGACCGACGTCCATCTACAACATCCGGACTGGCATAACCGTCCCCTAGAGGCGGGCAAGGCCTGGCGGGAAATGATCCATCGTTATCTCGCCAGCACCCTGGGTTTGGGCATCGTGATCCTGGCGGCGGCTTCCGCGCGCACCAGGGTGCGCAGCGCGGTCGGCATCAGTGCCGTGGTGTTCCTGCTCGTGCCCTTAGTCCTGCTCCAGGGCCTGCTGGGTATGTGGACCGTAACCCTGTTGCTCAAACCGCTGGTGGTTAGCGCCCACTTACTCGGCGGACTCGCCACCCTCGCCCTGCTGTGGTGGAACCTGCTTGGCGTGCGTGGCCAGCGCGCATTCGTCCTGACTCGCGGTGGCCTCTACCTAATGGCGCGGGTGGCGGTGGGGGTGCTGGTAGTGCAGATCTTCCTCGGTGGGTGGACCAGCGCCAATTACGCGGCCCTGGCCTGCACCGATTTCCCGACCTGCCAAGGCAAATGGTGGCCGCATACCGACTTCCGCCAAGCCTATGTGCTGTGGCGCGGGCTCGGCATCAATTACGAATTTGGTGTGCTCGATACCCCGGCGCGCACCGCCATCCATGTCGGTCATCGGCTCGGCGCCCTATTCGCCACCCTGACGCTCGCCGTCACCGCAATGCTGGCCTGGCGCAGCGGCCAGCCGCGTCTGCGCCGACTCGCATCATGTATACTCGCCGCGCTTGCACTGCAGATCGGCCTCGGTATCACCAACGTGCTGGGGGGGCTACCACTGCCAGTCGCGGTCGCTCATAACGGCGTCGCTGCGGTGCTGCTGTTGACCCTGATAACCCTCGTGCACGCCACACGTCGCCTTTGAATCGCTGCCATCATGCTGACGGAAAGTATGGTTCCCTCCACGTTAGGCCACTGGCGTGACTATGCCGAGCTGTGCAAGCCACGTGTCGTTGGCCTAATCGTCTTTACCGCCGTGATCGGCATGTTTCTCGCGACACCCGCTACAGTACCGCTCGCGATCCTCATCCCCGCCACGCTCGGTATCGGTCTCGCGGCAGGCTCGGCGGCCGCCATCAATCACGTCGCCGAACACCGCATCGACGCCCTGATGGCGCGCACCAAGAACCGGCCCTTGCCCCAGGGCGGTCTGAACCGTACCCAGGCGTTGACGTTCGCGCTCCTCATCGGCGCGCTCGCCATGTACTTGCTGGTGGCGTTCGTCAATGTGCTGACGGCGGTGCTGACGTTCGCCTCGCTGATCGGTTACGCGGTCGTCTACACCATGTATCTCAAGTATGCGACGCCGCAGAACATCGTGATCGGCGGTGCTGCGGGTGCCGCGCCGCCGGTGCTGGGCTGGACCGCCGTCACCGGTCAGGTCGATCCCCATGCGCTGCTGCTGTTTCTGATTATCTTCGCCTGGACGCCGCCGCATTTCTGGGCGCTCGCCATTTACCGTCGCGAGGAATACGCCAAGGCGCAGATTCCGATGCTGCCCATCACCCACGGCGTCGACTTCACGCGCAAGCAGATTCTGCTCTATACCATCATTCTCACTATCTCGACGGTGTTGCCGTTCGTGACCTATATGAGCGGCCTGGTCTATTTGATCGGTGCGCTGGCCCTCGATGCAGGCTTTCTCTACTACGCTATCGCCATGTTGCGCGACGATGATGATCAGATCGCGTGGGCCGCCTTTCGCTATTCCATCGTCTACCTCACCGGCCTGTTCTTCTTCTTCTTCCTTGATCACTACTGGAAGGGAATCTTTAACTTCGTGACCGGAGCCTGAGCATGGACTACCAACGACCGCAGCCTGTTCTACCGGCCTGGTTGCGGCTGTGGTTTCCACCGTTATTGGTGCTGATCATCATTCCCGCCAAACTCGTAAGCCCGGCCTTCTATGCTCATTGGATCAACGGCGAGCAAGGTCTCATCGAACTCGCCACGCCGCTCGCGGCCATCATTGGCGCGGTATTCGGCGCCATGCTGGTCAAGCGTATCCTCCCCACCCGCGATTGGCTGATCATTGGCTGGGCGGCGACCGTCATGCTGGCCTGCGTGTATTTCGCCGGTGAAGAAGTGTCCTGGGGTCAGCAACTTTTTCATTGGTCGACGCCCAAAGCGATCGACCAGTTGAACGATCAACACGAAACCAATCTGCACAATATGAGCAGCTGGTTCGATCAGAAGCCGCGCGCGCTGCTGGAACTGTGGGTGGTGATAGGCGGGATCTTGATTCCGGTGCGCGAATACAAGCGCGGTTCGCGCTATGCGCAGGGCGGATTCTTTTTCTGGTTCTGGCCGACCATGGACTGCCTGCCGACCGCCGTGCTGGCGGAGCTGATCCGCGCACCACAGCGCTATAAGCAGCTAGCCGGCATCAAGCAGCTGCCCTTCGAGATCCGCTGGAGCGAGCCTCAGGAATATTATTTCGCGCTGTTCCTTGCGCTCTATCTCATGTCGCTCTACGTGCGTATGGGTAGGCGCGATGGGGCGTCTCGCATCGCGCAAACCTGAACTCTTGCCCGCGCCTCAGGCCGGGTCTGCTTCCAGCTCGAACTCCGGCAAAGCCTTCTTCAAGGCATTGAAGGCGTTTTTCTCCAGCTGCCGAATACGCTCGGCCGACACCCCGTAACGCCCAGCCAGATCGTGCAGCGTGAGCTTGGGCTCGACCAGCCAGCGGCTGGTGACGATGTCGCGGCTGCGCTCGTCGAGGCGCGCCAGCGCGCTTTGCAGGCTCTCGGTCCGATTGTCATCGGACTCTTCCCGTTGCAGCACCGCCGTTGGTTCAAAGCGTTGGTCGACCAGATAAGCGGCCGGCACAAACTGTTCTTCCTCGTTGTCCGGATTGACGTCGAAGGACACGTCGTGGGCGTTCAGGCGCTGCTCCATGGTCAGCACGTCGCGATTTTCGACGCCGAACTCCTTGGCCAGCGCATCCACTTCACTCGCGCCCATCCAGCCCAGGGCCTTGCGTGCACTGCGCAGGTTGAAGAACAGTTTGCGCTGCGCCTTGGTGGTGGCAACTTTCACAATGCGCCAGTTGCGCAGGATGAACTCGTGCATCTCGGCCTTGATCCAATGCACCGCAAACGACACCAGGCGGACACCGACGGTGGGGTCGAAGCGCTTGACCGCCTTCATGAGGCCGATATTGCCCTCCTGGATGAGGTCGCTCTGGGCCAGACCATAACCGCTGTAGCCGCGCGCAACCCTCACTACGAAACGTAGATGAGCGAGCACCAGCTGACGGGCAGCATCGAGATCACCCTCGTCGCGATAGCGGCGCGCCAGCTCCTGTTCTTGTTCGGCCTGCAGCAGCGGAATGCGGTTGACCGCGTCCATATAGCTCTCCAGCGAGCCGGCGGTCGAAGGCAGACGGAGGTTCAATGCATGGGTCATGGGTGAAAACACCTCGCTAGGTTCTATTGACTTCATGTTAGCACTCCCCAACTAGGAGTGCTAAAGACGACGAGAGTTCGCTTTGACTTGAATCAAGAAAGAGGTCGGTGGGCGCTGGCCAGGTGCCGGGCCGGCGTCTGGGACGTCAGGATTCGGCGTCGACACTCGACGCGGCGAAGTCCCCGAGCAAGGCGCGGGTGAACTCGCGGGCATCAAAGACTTGCAGATCGTCTGCCTGTTCGCCGATGCCGACATAGCGGATCGGCAGCTTGAGGCGCTCAGCCAGCGCGAAGATCACGCCACCCTTGGCCGTGCCGTCGAGCTTGGTCAGGCACAGCGCCGAGACCTGCACCTGGCCCACGAACTCCTGGGCCTGGTTCAGCGCGTTCTGACCCATGGTCGCGTCCAGCACCAACAGTGTCTCGTGGGGTGCGTCAGCCTGGTGTTTGCTCACCACCCGTCTCACTTTGGCGAGTTCGGCCATGAGATTGTCCTGGGTGTGCAGTCGGCCTGCCGTATCGGCGATCAGCACATCTATCTTGCGCGCCTTGGCGGCGGCGCAGGCATCGAAGATGACCGAGGCGGGGTCCGCTCCCGGCCCCTGGGAAATAACCGTGACGCCAAGGCGCTCGCCCCAGCGCTGGAGTTGGTCAACTGCGGCGGCGCGAAAGGTGTCGCCGGCCGCCAGCATCACCGTGCGGCCTTCGTTGCGCAGACGGTGTGCAATTTTGGCGATGGTGGTGGTCTTGCCCGCGCCATTCACGCCCACCACCAGAATGATGTAGGGGCCGTCGGCACGGGCACTGTATTCGAAGGCTTGCTGACAGGGTTCGAGGATGGCGGTCATCTCGTCCTGCACTGCCTGCGCCGGCGATTGGTTAGCGGGAATGTGTTTGAGCTTCTCGACGATACGCGCGGTCGCGCTCACGCCGACATCGGCCGACAACAGCAGGGTTTCCAAGGTCTCCAGCGCTTGCGCGTCGAGACGTGTGCGGCCCGTGAAGAGACGTTGTACGCCATTGACGAGACTGTCGCGCGTACGCGCGATACCGGCTTTGAGTCGACTGAACATTTAAGCTTGAGCGCGATCGCAAATCACAACGACAATCCGCTGACGCGGAATGCGCTATCCTAACATTCGCGCCGCTTGCCCGTCCCCATAGACTGCGGTCGCCCAGCCATCACACCTGCGGAGCTCTTGCCATGCGATTCCTGCCTTTGGCCGCAGTACTGTGCGGCGCGCTTTATGGTCTGCCCGCCCACGCCGCATCACCCACCCACGAATACCAGCTCGACAACGGACTGAAACTCATCGTGCAGGAAGATCACCGTGCCCACGTCGCGGTGGTGCAGATCTGGTATCGGGTCGGCTCATCCTACGAACACGATGGCATCACCGGCGTGTCCCACGCCCTCGAACATATGATGTTCAAAGGCACCAAACGCTTCGGTCCTGGCAAGTTCTCGGCCGCAGTTGCCGCCCATGGCGGTCGGCAGAATGCGTTCACGAGCGCCGATTACACTGCTTATTACGAAGAATGGTCGGCCGACAACGTCGAGCTCAGCTTCGATCTCGAAGCCGATCGCATGCGCAATCTTGTTATCGACGACGCCGAGTTCAAAAAAGAAATCAACGTCGTTCTTGAGGAGCGTCGTCTGCGCACCGACGATTCGCCCGAGTCGCTGGCGATGGAAGCCGCACAAGCCGTCGCCTACCTCACCAGTCCCTATCGTTATCCCGTGATCGGCTGGGAAGCGGACATCAAAAACATGACAGCGGTCGATTTGCGCGCCAGGTATCACCGCTGGTACGGCCCCAACAATGCGATCGTGGTGGTGGTCGGCGATGTGCAACCCGACGCCGTGCATGTGCTCGCTGAAAAGTACTTTGCACCGCTCGCCGCGAGCGCTATCGCGCCAGCCAAGGATCGCCCGGAGATCGTCCAGAACGGCACCAAGCGTGTCGTGCTGAACAGCGACAAAGCGCGCGTTCCCTATCTGGTAATGGCTTACAAAGCGCCAGTGCTGGCCCAGGCGCTGCGCGGCGACGGGGTCGCCGAATGGGAGCCTTATGCGCTCGATGTGCTGGCCGCGATGCTGACCGGCGACGACAGCGCGCGACTCAAACGTGAATTGGTGCGCGGTCGAGAGATCGCCAGCAGCCTGAGCGCCGGTGTCGAAACCGCAGCGCGTTTGCCGACGCTGTTCTCGGTGAGCGCCGTACCGGCCGAGGGCATCAGTCTCGAGAAGCTTGAGCAGGCCATTACCGTGCAACTGAACGCGCTCGCCGACCATCCGCCTACCAGCGCCGAACTGGAACGCATCAAGACCCAGGTGGTCGCCGATACGGTTTTCCAGCGGGACTCTATGCAGCACCAAGCGATGACCATCGGCGCACTTGAGGCGGTTGGTCTGGGCTGGAAATACCGCGACACCTATGTCGCGAAGATCAAGGCGGTGAGCACCGAACAAGTGCTCGCAGTGGCCAAGAAATACCTCGTGCCGCAAGGCCTGACGGTGGCCTATCTGCAACCGGAGCAGCCGCGATGAAACGCCTTCCTCTCACTCTTATGACGTTTTTGTTTTGCCTGCTGGCCACGTCGACAGCGATGGCTGGGCCGCGCATAGAACAATGGCAGACCAGCAACGGTGCGCGGGTTTATTTCGTCGCGGCGCCGGAAATCCCCATGTTAGACACGCGCGTGGTTTTCGCCGCCGGCAGCGCCCGTGACGGCGCCCATGCCGGCGTCGCCGGTCTCACCAACGGGCTTTTGAACGAGGGCGCCGGCGACCTCGACGCCGACGCGTTCAACGAACAACTGAGCGCGACCGGCGCGATCATGGGCCAAGGCGCCGAGCGCGATATGGCTTACGCCAGCCTGCGCACACTGGTTGACGGCGAGGATGCGCAACGCGCCCTGGCGTTGTTCGTGACCGCGCTCGCTAAGCCGCGTTTCGACCCCTCCTCCGTAGAGCGCGACCGGGCCCGCACCTTGGTCGGCCTCAAGCACAAGGAACAATCGCCCGATGCCGTCGCCGAGGAGGTGTTCTACGCCAGCCTCTATCCCCGCCATCCCTACGGCTCGCCGCCCGACGGCACCCCGACCAGTATCGCTGCACTCTCCGGCGACGACATTCGCGCGTTTCATCGGCGCTACTACGTCGCGCGCAATGCCGTCATCGCCATCGTCGGTGCCATCGACCGCGCGCGTGCCACGGCGATCGCGGAGCAGCTCAGCCTAGCCTTGCCACCGGGTGAACGGGCGCCGGCGCTACCGCCGGTCGAAACTCCGCCGGCGCAACAAAAGCATGTCGATTTCCCTTCCATTCAGAGCCACGTGATTATCGGCATGCCGGGTATCAGCCGCGGCGACCCCGATTATTTTGCGCTGCTGGTTGGTAATCAGGCGCTGGGCGGCAGCGGCCTGGTTTCGATCCTGTTCGACGAGGTGCGTAACAAACGCGGCCTGTCCTATAGCGTTTCGAGCTCTTTCATCGCCATGGCCCAGGCCGGTCCCTTCGTCGCTGAACTGCAGACCGATAGAAAACAGCAGGACGAGGCACTCAAGGTCTTGCACAGCACCCTCCGCGATTTCATCGAACAAGGTCCGCCGGCCGGCAGCATCGAAGCGGCACGCCAGAATCTGATCGATAGTTTCCCGTTGCGGGTCGCCAGCAATCGCCAGATAGCCGAATATCTCGCCATGATCGGCTTCTACGATTTGCCCATCGACTATCTAGAGACATTTACCGCCAAGGTCGCGCAAGTGACACCGGCGGCGGTTAAGGACGCCTTCGCGCGGCGTGTACCGCTCAAGGGCCTGACCACCGTGGTGGTCGGCCGCGCCGTGAATGACGATAAGGGTAGCTGACGCGCGATGACGCGCGCCGCTGAGCACAGCATACGCATCATCGGCGGGCGTTGGCGCGGCACCCGCATTGCGGTGGCCAATCGCGAACAGTTGCGGCCCAGTGGCGACCGCGTGCGCGAAACGCTGTTCAATTGGCTGGCACCGCAGTTGCCGGGCGCACGGTGTCTCGATCTCTTCGCCGGTACCGGCGTGCTCGGCTTCGAAGCACTGTCGCGCGGCGCGCGTAGCGTCGACCTGGTGGAAAAGGATGGCGCGCTGGCAGCACGCATGAATGCGCTCAAGGACCGACTCAAAGCTGACGAGGCGAGTGTCCACAGCGCCGATGTGCTGACTTGGTTGAACGGCGTCGCCACACCCCACGACATCGTCTTCGTCGACCCACCCTTTCACCGCGACCAGATAGGCGCGGTACTCGCCCACCTCGCGCGCGGCTGGCTCGCGCCGCACGCGTTGGTCTATGTCGAGTGCGAACGTGAGGCAGCGTTCGACTTTGGCCTGCTCAGCCTGCATCGCGAAGGCCAGACCCGGCAGGTGCGCTATAGGCTGCTGCGTCAGCCCACCTGACACACTTGTCGCCCACGGTTTTATCGCCAGGGCGCCGACACCAAAGGGTGCAAGAAATGCGAGCTAGACTAACTGCGCCGGAATCGTGATCATTCCCGACCACCGCAGAACTCGGGGAACAGCATTGGGCATCACCGTCATTTATCCCGGCACATTCGATCCGATCACGCACGGCCATACCGACATCGTCGGCCGGGCGGCGCCGCTGTTCGAGCGTCTGATCGTCGCCGTCGCCGGCAGCACAGCCAAGAACACCGTGTTCTCGGTCGACGAGCGCGTTGAACTCGCCGCCGAGATCCTCAGCCATTTAAAGAACGTCGAGGTCATGCGTTTCGATGGTCTGATGGTCGACTTCGCGCGCACCAACCACGCCTCGCTGATCTTGCGCGGTCTGCGTGCGGTCACCGACTTCGAATTCGAATTCCAGCTCGCCGGCATGAATCGCAAGCTCATGCCCGAGGCCGACACGGTATTCCTGCCGACCTCAGAGAAATTCACCTATATCTCGTCCTCCCTGGTGCGCGAGATCGCGGCCCTGGGCGGCGACATCAGTGATTTCGTCCATCCCCACATCAAGCAGGTTTTGCTGGAGCGCGTCAGCAACCGTCGCACCGTGGCGCCGCCGCTCTGAGTGCGCCGGAGGCCGGGTCATGGCCCTGCGTATCACCGAGCAATGTATAAATTGCGACGTCTGCGAGCCCGAGTGCCC
>JANMJF010000116.1:0-1636 GCA_031371245.1 Pseudomonadota bacterium
GAACGTCCACAGTGGCGCGCGCTTCAGCAGCATTTCGAACAGATCGGGCACCGGCATCTGCGCGAGCTTTTCGCCGACGATCCGGTGCGAGGCAAGCGGCTTGTAGCCGAAGCGGTTGGATGGTATCTGGACTATTCAAAGAACCGCATTACCGACGACACGATTCGGCTGCTGCTATCCCTTGCCGAAGCCTGTTCCCTGCGTGAACGCATCGAGGCGATGTTCCGTGGCGACAGGATTAATGCTACTGAACAGCGCGCGGTGCTGCACATCGCTCTGCGCGCACCTCAGAGCGCGCGTATTTTCGTCGATGGAAAGAATGTCGTGCCGGACGTGCATGCGGTGCTCGACCGCATGGTGGCGTTCTCAAGTCGCGTTCGCAACGGCGAGTGGACCGGCCACCGCGGCAAACGCATCCGCAACGTGATCAACATCGGCATTGGCGGCTCGGACCTGGGCCCGGTGATGGCCTACGAAGCACTGCGCCACTACAGCCGCCGCGACATGACATTGCGTTTTGTCTCCAACGTGGACGGCACCGATTTCGTCGAAGCGGTCCGCGACCTGGAACCCGACGAGACTCTGTTTGTCATCTGCTCCAAGACGTTTACCACGCAAGAAACGCTCACCAACGCCCATGCTGCGCGCGCCTGGTGCCTGAGCGGAGTCGGCGACGAGAAGGCGGTGGCCAGGCATTTCGTTGCGGTCTCGACCAATGCCGAAGAAGTCACCAGGTTCGGCATTGCTATCGACAACATGTTCGGCTTCTGGGATTGGGTCGGCGGCCGCTATTCGATGGATTCGGCAATCGGGCTTTCGACCCTGCTCGCGATCGGCGCGGAAAACTTTCGGGCGATGCTGGCTGGCTTCCACGCGATGGACGAGCATTTCCGCACCACGCCGCTGGAACGCAACCTGCCGGCCCTGATGGGTCTGCTGGCGATCTGGAACGCCAATTTTCTCGGCGCATCGACGGTGGCGGTGCTGCCTTACGAGCAATACCTCAAGCGCTTCCCGGCGTATCTACAGCAGTTGACGATGGAGAGCAATGGCAAGCACGTCACCCTCGACGGCGCACGCGTGGACTATGCCACCGGGCCAATCTACTGGGGCGAGCCGGGTACCAACGGCCAGCATTCGTTCTACCAACTGATCCATCAAGGCACCCGACTGATCCCATGTGACTTCATCGGGTTCTGCCAAGCGCTCAATCCGATCGGCGATCAGCACGACCTGCTGATGGCGAACCTGTTCGCGCAAAGCGAGGCACTGGCATTCGGCAAGACCGCTGACGAGGTAAGGGCGGAAGGACCTTCAGACGCGCTGGTTCCGCACCGCACGTTCGAGGGCAACCGGCCTAGCACCACCCTCCTCGCCCAGCGGCTTGATCCCAACACGCTTGGCGCACTGGTCGCGCTATACGAGCACAGTGTGTTCGTGCAAGGTGTGATCTGGAACATCGATTCGTTCGACCAGTGGGGCGTGGAGCTGGGCAAGGCGCTGGCGAAGCGCACCGCCGCCGAGATCTCGAGCGCAAACGACCCCGAACTCAGCCACGACAGTTCCACTAATGCGCTGATCCGGCGCTATCGCCGGCACAGGGAAGGGGGCGCATGAGCACCACGATCAGTCCGCT
>JANMJF010000118.1:0-2665 GCA_031371245.1 Pseudomonadota bacterium
GGCACCGTCGACTTCAACAACAAGCTCACCACGCTCGGCTGGAGCACGAGCTATACCGTCAGCAATATCAACGCCGCGATCGACGCCAACGCCGCCGCCGACTGGGGCCAATTCGCCAACCACATCCGCGACAGCCGCAGCCACCAGACCTTATTCGGTCAGCGTCACGATCTCGGCGCGAGCTTGAGCGTCACGCAGATCATCAATAAGAACTCGCTCATCGAGGCGGGCATGGGCTATACCCGCAGCAGCGGTTATCTGGAGAATCCCTACAAGGCCACCATCCTCGCTTTTGACGACCCCAACCAGTTTGTCGACACCAGTGGTCTGCGCACCGTGCAATTGCGTGGGGTGCTCGAACAACGCCCGTCGGCGCGTAATCAATGGAATTGGAATCTGCTTTACGTCGATTACATCGCGCCACTCGACGCCGCGCTGCACGCTGACTATCGCTACTTTCACGACGACTGGGGCATCAATGCCCACACTGTGAACCTGTCGTGGCATCAGCCGCTGGCTGGCGGCTGGATGCTGGTGCCGGGCGCGCGCTATTACTCGCAGTCGCGCGCCGATTTCTACGCGCCCTACTTTCTGTTCAATCAGGCCTATCCGGCGATGCCGGGACCGATTTTTCCCGGCGTACAACGACCCCTGGACTTCAGCAAGCTCAGCCGCCGGTACTTCACCAGTGACACACGCTTGTCGGGTTTTGGCAGCATCGGTGGCGAACTCGCCGTGACACGTCAGTTGCGCAAGGGCACGAAATTCGAAATCGGCGCTGAGTATGCCGTGCATGCGGGCGCGCTGAAACTCGGTGGTAGCGGCGAAGACGGCTTTGCCGACATCGATTCCTACGGGGTGTATGCCACGCTCTCGGTCGATCTTTCAGCCCCCGCCCTGTCCGGTGCCTTGGCACACAATGGCGACGGCACAGCTACGCCATCGAACCCGGTCGCGCTGCGTCGCGCGCCGGCCGGTGTCCGCCTCGACCATCTGCTCGCCACCAGCGGTGACATGGAAGTCGGATATCACTATAGCTACGACATACGCGGTACCGGTATGCAGCACGGCACCCGCCGCGCGGGTGACACCGAGATCATCATTGGCGCCTGTCCCGGCACGCTATGTACGCTCACGCCGCGCGATAGCGATACCCATGTCTCGACAGTCGATTTCATGCTGGGTTTGAGCCCGCGCGCGACCATGGTGCTCGGCGCGCAGTACGTCAATCACGATATGAAACTGCGCGATCTCAATGTCGACGTGCAGAATGCGATCGGCATCATGCCACCACCGCGCGTGAGTTATTCGCGCAACACCGGTGGCATCGGCGACGTCGAACTGCATTTCCTCTACGGCCTGTTCAAAAGCCCCGGCCATGAAGTACATGCCGGTCTCGGCTTCAGTGCGCCGACCGGCAGTGTCGAACAGCGGCCGACCTTCACTCGCGACTTCAGTGCCTACGATAGCCAGCTCGGCAGCGGTACCTGGGATTTTCATCCCAGTCTGACCTATAGCGGCATGCTGTCGCGTTTCGCGTGGGGCACGCAATTGCGCGGCATCAAACACATGGAAAGCAGTAACGATGCTGGCTATCGGTTGGGCGATCAATTCCAGGCCACCACTTGGGGCAGTGTGTGTCTCACAGACTGGCTGTCGGCTTCGTTACGCGGCCAGTACACCGCCCAGGGCGGCGTGCACGGTCAGTTCGACGGGCACGCCGCACCCCAGGCGATCGGTACCCGTCTGGTCGGTACCGAAACCCAGACGGTGTTCGAGTACGTCGATACCCCGAGCGCCATCAATGGTCCAATGGACGGTCCCGATAACACCGGCGGGCAGCGCTGGGATGTCGGTTTCGGCTTGAATGCCGTGATCCCGCGCGGCCTGCTGCGTGGCAATCGTGTCAGTGTCGAATGGCTGGAGCCGGTCGCCACCCATTTCAACGGTTATCAGCTTGAGCGTCAGGGCACCCTGCAACTGTCCTGGGATCTACCGCTTTGAACTAACTGCGGCGCCGACCGCCGTCATCGCTACGAACCAGGGGGTCGGGAGTTCGAATCTCTCCGAGCGCGCCATTTCCTATGTTCTTTCAAGCAATCACTACGGTCCCCGAAGCCGCGTGTTGTTTCAGCAAATTCATTGTGGGGATTTTGGGGGGATTTCCGCCGCACACCTTCTCCGCAGTCGCGATCAGGTTCTCTAATTCTGTTGCTGAGTAGTGCGTGGCAATCCGTCCCGAGCGATGACCGATCAGGTCTTGCCGATCTTCGAAGCTCACGCCAGCAGCGCGTAGACGCCGGTGCGAACCGCCGACCGCAACGATGGCCTCACGCCGGCGGTGAGTGCCACTGGCGCGCGATCCGTAACGACTTTCGGTCGGCAATGGCAGACCGCCTGGGCGCGCTTGACCGTCATCGCTCAACAATGGGACTGTAAGCATCAGCGAGCTTCGTGTCGCCGCCCTTGACCGTAGTGAGGACCAGCCATGCTGCAGCTTTCCGGCCTTGATACTGCATTTCTAAACATGGAAACCAATACCACCTTCGGCCACGTGGCAACACTCATGTTGTTCGACGGTGCGGGATTCCGCGGCAGCAATCCCTATGCGGCGATCCGCAGCCATTTCGAGGCCTGCGCCCGCCGGCTACCGCCGCTATACCGG
>JANMJF010000141.1:0-7190 GCA_031371245.1 Pseudomonadota bacterium
CGTCAGAATCGCCGGTAACAGCGCCATGACGATACTTAGCCATGGCCACACCTGGCCGACGATCAAATCAATCGCGCCGGGCGCTACTGTAGCGCCTCGCGACGTCGTGATGGCGGTAGGCGCCGCAGCGACGGCCACCGCGCCGCTGGCTTTGGCAGCTGGCAGGACGACGGCCACCAACACCGGCAAGCGCTGCTCAAGGGTCTGCAAGGCAAGCGCCAAATCGAGCGCGCCGGTCGCGCCTTTGGCCACCAGCGGCGCCAGATCAAAACGCAATCGTCCGCCGTCGTCGAGCAGACTGAGCGCGTGCGGCAAGGCCTCAACCGGCAGCTTGAAATCGGGATAGTGGGTCTGCAGGTAATGTCCGCCGCTGTCGTCGCTTAGCCGGCGCAATGTCTGTAGCGCCACCGACTGCGCGACGGAACGGGGATAGCCGATGCTATCGATGATGATGTCATTGGCGCGTGCCAGCGCGATGACGTCCTCATGGTGATAGGCATAGTCCTCGGCCAGACCGTCAGAGAGTACCCACAGAGTCTTGCGCGTGGCATCGCTCTTCGCCAGCACGCGCAAGGCGTCGCGCACGTTGCGATAGAGTTCGGTGGTGCGTCCGGTGGCTTCGAGCTGGGCGGCGGCGGCGTGCAGTGCGGCGCGCTCGGCGCCGAGCGGCGCGAGCATGTGCAGATCAGTATCGAAGCTGGCAAGTCCGATACGGAAATGTCGGGGTGCAGCGGCGATTAACGCGTCGATGTGAGTGATGGCGGCACGCAGCGCCGGTGCGCGCGCCGGATCGCTGGTGTCGACCAGCACCAGCAGGGCAGTGCTGTCGTCAGGTTCGGGATAGCGCGCGAGAAGGGTGGCGCTAATCGTCTGGCCATGCCACTGCGCGACCGCCGCCTGGAGTTCGCCGCCTTCGAGCAGGCGATAGCTGCATTGCAGGGTCAGCGGGCTGTCCTGGCCGCAGCTGATGGCCACATGTTCGGTGAGGGTGGACGCCGCGCTGCTCAGCGCAAACGTCGCTGCGGCCACGGCCACCAAGCGACTCAGCGCCACGCACGCTCGCCAGCCTACGGGCCTGCGGCCGTGCGCGGCGCTGAGCGGCGCGATCATTTCGCTGGCAGCGTAAAAGCGGGATTGTCAAAGAAATCGATATTGGTACTGCGCTGGCCACCCGCCACTGCTTCGCTGGCCTTAGCGGCGGCATTCGCCTCATTCTGTTCGCCTTGCGCAGCGCCCGCGTGGCTGGCATTGGCCGCGGCCTTGTCATCGCGTACCTCGCCGATCTGCGCCAGGTTTTTTCGGATTTTTTCGCCAGCTTCCTTAACTTTGGAATGCAATGCTTGCGAGAAGGCCAGACGGTAAGCGCGCGGCTCCGCGCCGTGCGGGCCTTCGATCATATCGGTCGCCCACAGCACGATTTGGCCGCTGCGACCGCTGGCTTTGTCGGGTTCCTGCACGTAGGTGGCGAGCAGCAGAAAGCGCTTGGGCAAAGGCTGGTCGGTGGGCCAGCCCAGCAGTGGCGGAATGGAATAGTAGGTAACCAGGTAGAGCGCCGAGACCACCGCGATGGCGATGGCCTTGACCGTCCACGACCAGCGGGCATTGAGGTTCAACACGAGTAATAGCAGTGCGACCACCACATAGGCCGCGACCAGACCCGAAGTTCCGAGTAATACCAAGCCGGCTCCCCTCAATGGGTTGTTGTTATGACGCGCATGCCCGTGGTCGAGTGCGGCCGCCGGTCATGATAAACGATTCGGTGCTGCGGTCTGTCCTCACATGCCGACCGCGAATTCGACGATTTCGGTGAGGGTCGCGTTCATGCGCCGGGCAAAATCGTTGACACGCGGGTCGCGGCTGTCGAGGGGCAATTTGACGACACTGATGACGGTTCGGCCGTGGTCTTCATGCACGGTCACCCGGCATGGCATGTGGGCAACAAAACCGGGGTCGAGCAGCAGCACCTCGCGCGCCAGTTCCAGGCTGCAGAAGTTGATGACTTCGACGTTCGGGAAATCCTGGTAGCCGCGCTCGCGCAGACCGGCGCCAATGTTATTGCGCCCGGTAATGCGAAAGTTGTGATCGGTGATGGCGAAATTGAGTTCGAAGACCACGTCGTCAAAGGATTTGTCGACGCTATAGCGCACCAGCAGCGCGCCCTCGGGCTTGATGTCGACACTGCCCGCTGCTGCCGGCAGGGCGACCCACGCCAGCGCCAGCGCCAACAGCGCCGCCTTCATCCGCGCTTCACTCGATGATGACCACGCGTGTGCCGACGTCAACGAAGCTGCGTAGTTCATGCAGGTCGTGATTGCGTAGCGCAATGCAACCCTGGGTCCAGTCCAATTTGTTCTGAATGTGGACCTTCTCCGGCGTTTCTTCACCGAGGCCGTGGATGCCGATCGCGCCGCCCAGACCAGTGTTCTGCGGCGGCACCTGATGGTTGCGCAGTGCGGTGACGATGCGGTCGAACTCATTGCGCGAAATCAGGCGACTTTTCAGGCCGTAAAACGCGTCTTTGACGTTGGGATAGTTGAGCCGCAGAAAAGTGTCGAAGGCGGTGCCGTTGTCGACGCCGACGATACGATAGGTGCCGACCGGAGTCTTCCTGTCGCCGAGCTTGCGCTTATCGCCCGGACCGCCGCGGCCGAGCGCAATCGGGAAGGTCGCGCGCACGTAATCGCCTTCGCGCACGGTCAAAACACGTTTTTTCTTATTGACTTCGATATCGTAGCTGGCGGCGAGCAGTGGCGCGCTCATCACACATAGGGCGAGCAATGTAACGGCCAGGGTCGCGACCCTGTGCAGACGGGCTGAGCGTAGGTTGCTCGCGGCGATGGCGGTGCAAGCTCGCGCGGTAGCGGTCATGGCGTCATAGGTGCGATCTCGGCAGGTAATCTATTGTTCAAGCGCACTCCACACCGTGCTGCATGAAGGCTGGCGTCGTTAGCGTCGCGCAGCCCACGCTGCGGGGATTCTAATGCAAGCATGCGAGCACATGCTACGCTAGCGAACAGTTTATGCCAGCTGGGATCCGACACCTGCCGCGATGACGGACGCGAGTCCTGCCCTCAAGTACACACGCGTCGCGATGCTCGTGCATTGGGTGATGGCCGTGCTGGTCGCGGCCTTGTTTGTGATCGCCTGGTTCATGGTTGAACTACCCAAGGGGCCGCAGCGCAGTTACTACTTCGCATTGCACAAGTCGCTCGGACTGTGCGCGTTTGCACTGCTGTGTCTGCGCGTCGCATGGCGGCTGCGTCATCGACCACCGCCCTTGCCGGCCAGCCTGTCGATGTGGCAGGCGCAGCTCGCGCGCGGTGTGCATGGTGCCTTCTATGTGCTGCTGATATTGCAACCTGCGAGTGGTTATCTGTCCGCGTCTTTCAGCGGCTACGCAACGCACTGGTTCGGCCTGCCGTTGCCCAACTGGGGGCGGGGCGATGCGCCACTCAACGAGCTGTTCACCGAGCTGCATGTGTTGTGCTCGACGGCACTGATGGTCTTGATTGGCGTCCATGTCATGGGCTTTATTTCCCATCTCCTGAGCGGTGAGCGCGCGCTGAGTCGCCGTATGTGGCCGTGGTAGCCCATCCCTATAATTCCGTGATGCCGGCGGCTCGCCCGCAGTCTTTGCGCCGCCTGTTGCTCGTCCACGAGCTGGCCTTTTTGACTCTGGTTATTATCACCGGCGGGCTGGCCACGGTCTGGGGTTATCTTTGGCAGCAGTCGTCGGTGGAGACCATACGGCTGCATGGCCTGTCCCACACCGCTGAACAGATCCGCTCGCTGGTGTTCAAGCAGATGCACGAAGTAACGACCGCCGCGCTGGACGACAATCCCGCGACCCGTGAACTCGACACCCGCTATCTGCAAACCATCCAGGAATTGTTTAACGAATTGCGGCGTGCCTCGTCCCATCGCAGCGAGGATTACGCCGTGCAGGGTATGCAGAGCGCTTTCAGTCTGCTGCAATCCAACTTGCGTGCGACGCTGGCCGACCCCTCTGCCTTGAAGCGGCTGGTGCGCGCCAAGTTGCTTGACCCGCAGTTCGAGCACCGCTTTGTCGCCGATTTCGAATCTGGGTTTGAAACCTTCAATGGACTCGTAAGCCAGCAGATAGCCGCGCAGAACCACAAGGTCAGTCAGCGTCTGGCCATCGCGCCGTGGTTGCTCAGTGTGCCGGTCTTGATCGGCGTTGGACTGTTGCTGTTGTCACGGCGGCGGCTGACGCGCGGCTTCGTGGCGCCGATGCAGGCGGTACTGGCCGGCACGCGCGCCATCAGTCACGGTCGGCGCGAAGGGTTGCTGCCGCAGGAGGGCGTGGCCGAAATGCGCGAGCTCGCCCAGGGCATCAATCGCATGGCTGCCGAACTGGAAAAGAGTCAGCACGCACTGCTCGATCAAGAGCGCCAGGCAGCGCAGGGCGGCCTGATCCCGGTCATTGCCCACAACATCCGCAATCCGCTCGCGGCGATCCGCGCCAATGCACAACTGCTGGACGGCTCCGAGAGCGCGGCTGAGCTGGGCGACATCCGCGCTGCGATCATCGACACCGTCGACCGGCTCGGCCGCTGGGTAACAGCCCTGGTTTCTTATCTGCACCCGCTCAAGCCGCACCGCCAGCCCTTGCGTGCCTGTGAGCTGATGGCGGCAGTCGAACGACTGCTGGCGGCACACATCATCGAGCGCGGTCTGCATTGCGCGCATGGTCCGTGGGACGAACAGGCGACCATCGACGCTGACCGAGATCTGATGGAGCAGGCGCTGTACGGCTTGCTCAACAACGCCATCGAGGCCTCGCCGGCCGGCGCCACTTTGTGGCTGGCGGTTGAACAGCACGACGACGAAGTGCAGATCAAGATCTGCGACGAGGCCGGCGGCATTCCATTTCGCCCCGAGCCCAGCGAGTTGACACCCGGCCCCAGCACCAAGCGCTTCGGCACCGGACTCGGCATTCCCATTGCCTTCAAGATCTGCCACACCCACGACTTCCGCCTGGAGTTCCACGCCGAGCCAGGACGTGGCACCGACGTGCTCATACGCGCGCCGGCAACGCGGCTAGAATGAGCCCGTGGCATTGAAACACGATATTGAAGGTATGCACGCCGATGTGCCGGCGATAGCTACCCGCGTGCTGGTGGTGGATGACGAAGCCTTGTTTGCCAAGGCCGTGATTCGTCATCTCGAAAAAGCAGGCTATTGCTGCACGCATGCCGGCACGTTGGCGTCGGCGAACACGCAGATGAGCGAGACCGAGCCTGATCTGGTTTTGCTCGACATGCGTCTGCCCGATGGTTCGGGCCTCGACTATTTGCACAGCCTGCGCGCGCGCAGTGCAGTGCCGGTGATCGTGATGACCGCCTATGGCGAAATCGAGGACGCGGTGGCGGCCATGAAGTTCGCCGCCTCGGATTACCTCAAGAAGCCCATCGATCTCGAAGAGCTGCGTCTGAATATCGAAAAGGTTCTGGCCCATGCCGCACTCGGTCGCCAGCTGGAATATTCCCGCACCCGTGAGAGCCTGAAGTCCCAGCGTGCGCAATTGCTCGGTGCTTGCGCGGCCATCGAACAAGTCCGCCAGCAGGTCATGCGCATCGCCAGTCTGGTCGGCGCCGCCGGATCGCAGCCTTCGACCGTATTGATCACCGGCGAGACGGGCACCGGCAAAGACGTCACCGCGCGCCTGTTGCACCAGGGCTCGGCCCGTAGCGCGCGACCTTTCGTGCACGTCGATTGTGCGGCCTTACCGAAAGACTTGCTCGAAGCCGAGTTGTTCGGCCACGTCAAAGGTGCCTTCACCCATGCCGTGAGCGAGCGTACCGGTCTCATCGAAGCGGCCGAGGACGGCGTGGTATTCCTCGACGAAATCGCTGAGCTACCGCTCGAACTTCAGGCCAAACTGTTGGCGGTACTGGAACGTCGTACCCTGCGCCGCATCGGCAGCAGTCAGGAACACGCTACGCGGGCGTGGTTCATCGCCGCTACCAATCGGCCGGTCAAGGCCATGGTGGCGAGCGGCGCGTTGCGCGCCGATCTGTATTTCCGCCTGAAAGTACTCACCCTCGAACTGCCACCGTTGCGCACGCGGGGTGGCGATATCGACTTGCTCGCCGCGCATTTTCTGGCCGAGATTGTGCGGCGCTACGGTGTCACGGGCACGCGATTCTCACCGCTCGCGTTGCAGCGTCTGCGCGCTTACGACTGGCCGGGTAATGTGCGTGAATTGAGCCATGTCATCGAGCGTGCAGTGTTACTGTGCGGTGGCGGGGTGATCGACGAGACCGCGTTGGCAGTGGCCGACGGGGTGGTTGAATCACCGTCGGTGCCGGCTCTCGCGCTGGAGGACATGACCCTTGAGCTACTCGAAAAAACCATGCTTGCGCGGGCGCTGAAGGGCAGTGGCGGCAATGTTTCGCAAGCCGCGCGCCGGCTCGGCATCACACGCATGGCGATGCGCTATCGCATGGATAAATATGGTTTGCGCGGCGACGAGGGCTGAGGCCGCAGAGGGCGCGGGTTGGGATTGCAGCCCGTCGTCTGCCGATTCAATTGCGCATAAGTCAGGTAAATGATGATGGACTCACGAACAGAACTCGAAATCGAAGCGGCGGCCTTTCGGCGCCTGCGCGACTACCTGCGCGAGCACAGCGAGGTGCAGAACATTGACCTCATGAATCTCGCCGGCTTCTGTCGCAACTGTCTGTCCAAGTGGTATCGCGCCGAGGCCGAGACGCGCGGTGTGGCGATGGACTACGAACAGGCGCGTGAACAGGTCTATGGCATGCCCTATGCCGAGTGGAAGGACAAATACCAACGCGAAGCTTCGACCGATCAGCAGACCGCCTACGCCAAGCGTGGCGCCCAGCCGGATCATTGAGCGACGGCGCACGCTCGACAGGCTGCCGTCGGCCGCTGGCGCCTGGCATCGGCTTGCGCTTGCGTGCCCGCGCACCACTGGCCATGCTGATTGCAGCGGACACCGCTGTTGGCTAATCCCACGCGCATCCTGCTGGTAGACGATCACGCGGTGGTCCGAGCGGGCTGTAAGGCCCTGCTCGAAAACCAGGGAGATCTGCGCGTCATTGCTGAAGCCGACAGCGGTGAGGCCGCCTGCCGGCAGTTCATCGAGCACACGCCGGACGTCGTGATCATGGACTTGAGCATGCCCGGTGTTGGTGGCATCGAGG
>JANMJF010000168.1:0-10694 GCA_031371245.1 Pseudomonadota bacterium
CCGATTTCGGCATACGCCCGACCATGAGCATCGCGGCGCGCGACTTCGAGCACGCGATATCCTTGATCGATCGCGGCGTGCGCGCCGACGGCAGCATGCCGGACGCGCGCGCCTACCTGCTCTCGACCAGCGATCAGGCGCGCAATGTGCGCAGCGTGAATTATCCCGTGGTGCAACACATACTCGGTCAGCGGGTCGCGAGCCGCATCCTGCGTCAAGACGTGCTCTACGGCGCGCGCGACGTGCTGTTCTATTTCACCGGTCTGGCCAAGGTCGCAGGCCTCGAAACCCTCGGCTTCAAACCGGGCGCAATCGCCGACCATCTCACTTCCTTTGGCGGCATGCTGACCGACAGTCCGCAGATGTCTGCGCTGCGTTGGCTGGAAGCCGGCGCCACCGGCAGCTACGGCACTGTGCAAGAGCCGTGCAATTTCCCGCAGAAATTTCCCGACCCAGTGATCGTGGTCGACAACTATCTGCGCGGCGAAACGCTCATTGAAGCCTATTGGAAAAGCGTCGCCATGCCGGGCCAGGGCATCTTCATCGGCGAACCGCTGGCGGCACCTTTTCTGCCGATGCCCGCTAAGAATTGATTGCGCGGCACTAATGCACCCCGCGCTTTAGCGACCCAAGGCGCGATACACCGCCGTCTCGAAATCAACGAAGCCCGGATAGGAGCCAATGTCCTGGAAGGGCAGGATCTGCGTGCCCCACATGCCACCGACACCGTGATGCCGGTCGACCCAGAAAAACGTATTGGCGAGACCCGCCCACGACAAGGCACCCGCCGCGCGGCCGGTCGGCGCGGCTTCGTCGATGACCTGAAAGGTGTAAGACCAGGACTTGCTTACGCTCGGAAAGAAATCACCGCTGTTGGCGAACACCGGATTCGAACTGGTCCACGCCCCGCTCTTCAAGTTACCCAGACCATTGGCCGCCATGCGCGCCACGGTTTCCGCTTTCAGTACACGGCCCTGGGGTCCAGCGCCATCGTTCAAAATCATGCGGATGAATTTCATGTACTCGCCGATGGTGGAATACAAGCCATGACCACCCATGTCCATGTCGGGCGGCTGGGGCAGCACAATTTCAGGATGGGCACTCAATTGACCATCGGCAGCGCGCTGATGGATGCTCACCAGCCGCCCATGCATGGCCGGCGTCATCGTGAAACCAATGTCGTGCATCGCCAACGGCGTGAATACGCGCTCGCGTAAAACCTCACCGAGACGCTTGCCACGCAGTGCTTCGACTACGCGACCAACCCAATCGATGTTATTGCCATAGGTCCAGCGTTCACCCGGATCGTGCAGCAGCACATCGCGAATGCCGGCAAACGTACTGCTCAAGATCGATGGAATCTCGCGCTCAGTGCGATAGCGAAATAGATCGGCACTGAAGAAGTCGTAGCCGAAACCTGCGGTGTGCAGCATCAGTTGGCCGAGGGTAATGGCGCTGCGCGGCTTGCGCAGCCGCGCCTCACCGTTGGCCTCGAAGCCGTCCAACACTTGAATCGCGTCAATTTCGGGCACGTAGCGCCGCGCTTCGTCGTCGAGCGCGAGCTTACCCTCTTCGACCAGCTGCATGAGTGCCACACCGGTGAGAGCCTTGGTGCACGATGCCAGGAACATCACCGAGTCGGTGGTCATGGCGACGCTGCCGCCCAGTTCGCGCACGCCGGCCGCACCTTCGTAGATATTGCCATTGCGATCGCACGCCATCGCCACCACCCCCGGCGCGCCGCCGGCACGCTGGACAGTGTGGCTGAGAATGTCGTCAACGGTTTGACTGAGTGACTGGCCCATGGCGATCTCCTGCTGAGTGTTTGAGCTCCATCTTAATGCAATGAGATGGCGAGACGGGTTTCGTTTCAGCGCCGCATTTCGACCACGAAGTCGCCAATATCCGCCTGCTTCGACAGCTCGAAGAAGGTCGCATTGCGATACGGTGAGTTGACCACGATGCGGCCGCGCGAATTGCGGTAGTAGGTGCTCATGCCAGGATGGGTCCACACCATATTGGCGTGGGCGCGGTCGATGTCTGCGTTATAGGCGTCGTGAACGTCCTGACGAATTTCGCTCGCGCCGAGATTGCGCTCAAACATCTGCTTAACCGCGTCCATGATGTAGCGCATCTGCATTTCGATCATGAAAATCAGACTGCCGCCATGCCCGGCTTGCAGATTGGGGCCATACAGGCAGAAGAAATTCGGGAAGTCCGGCATGGCGGTACCGAGGTAAGCCTTGGCGTCATCATCGCCCCAGGTTTCGCGCAGACTGCGGCCGCTGCGGCCGCGCACCTCAAAGGCCGTCAGGAAACGCAGGACATCAAAACCCGTCGCGATGATCAGCACATCGGCCGGATGATGCTGACCGTCTGCGGTGACAACCGCGTCAGCCGTGATCGCGGTGATCGGATTGTCGACCAGCGTAACCTTAGGATTGCGCAGCATGCGGTACCAGCCATTGTCCATCAGCATGCGCTTACCAAAGGGCGGATAGGTGGGCAGCACCTTATCGAGCAAATCCTGGCGGTCGCCGAGTTCGGAAACGATGTACTGGGTGAAGTAGCCGCGATGGGAATCGTTGTGCTTGTTCAGCGCGCGCTCGGGATGGGGCCAGCTCGGGTCTTTCTGCAGCGCATTGAAGATCTGATCACCATAGGTCCAACCCAGACGCAGCCGATACCAGGCGCGATAGAGCGGCACTTCTTTCAGCAATAATCGCAGCGCGTCGGGAATCGGTTTGCGGAATTGTGCATTGGGCGCAATCCAGTGCGGCGAGCGCTGAAAAATAGTCAGGCTTTCGACCTCGTGCGCAATCTCGGGCGCGGTCTGCATGCAGCTCGCGCCATTACCGATGATGGCAACGTGCTTACCGCGCAGGTCGATATCTTGGGGCCATTCGGCGGTGTGGAAGCGCGGCCCGGCGAAACTCTCCAGGCCCTGGATGTCCGGCATCTTGATCGGATTGAAGATGCCCACCGCACTGATCAGCAGATCGGCCGTGCGCCGGTGAGGCGATCCGTCGGGTTCGCGCACCGTGAGCCGCCAGCATTGTGCCTGCACATCGTAGTCGGCCGCTTCGACGCGGGTGTTGAAACGGATATGGCGGTGCAGGTCAAACTTGGCGGCGACATCGGCCAGATAGGTTTCGAGTTCGTCGCGCAGCGCGAAATACATCGTCCAGTCATAGGGCGCGAAGGTGTAGGAATAGAGATGATTGGGCGTATCAACGCCGGCGCCGGGATAGCGGTTGTCGCGCCAGATACCGCCCAGCGCGGCGCTCTTCTCGAGAATCACGAAGGGAATGCCGGCGCGCTGAAAATGAATCGCCGCACATATCCCCGATACACCGGCGCCGATGATCACCGCTTGAAAGCCGTCGGGCACTTGCATGGCTGGGTGATCGTGGTGGGCGGCGAGCAGTAACTCAGCGGCGATGATGCCGTCGTAGTCGGCTGGGATCTCCTCCGCCATCGCAACGCTCAGCATTTTCCGGCGCAGTGCGGCGTTCGGCTCAGGGATCGCTGGTGGCTGGCCGGCGCGCCACGCCAGGATCGCCGCCAGTGCCGCGCGACGCACGATGCCCTGTTCGGCAAGGGCGAGACCGCCGCTGTCATGGTCGGTCAGGCCGCGCGCGCGATTCGGGCGAAACGGTTCTTCCAGCCAGTGCAGCTCGCCGCTCAGCTGTACCAGCACCATCAGCAAGGTCGGAATATTGGCCAGCGCAATGGCGTCGGCAAATGCCTGCGCTTCGTGCTGGACGGGTTGATCGGTCATGGCGCGAGTCTCGTGAGGTGATGCCGTCATGGTAAGCGACGGCGCGGCGCACCGGCGATTCATTAGCCAGCCCCCACGCGCTGAGGCTGCGGGTACAATGCCGGCCATCGCGAGCAAATCATCGCCGCCACGCAGCTGCATCATGGGGAGATTCATAGTGACACAAGCTGGACAGTACTCGCCGCCGCCGCGGCAATCCGTGGTCTACGGCAAACCCATCGCCCAGGCGCTACCGGCCGAACTGGACAAACTCAACGCGCGCCGCGTGGTACTGGTCACCACCAACAGCCTGTCGGCGCCCGGCGCGCTGGCAGCGACGGTACAGGCCGCGCTCGGCGCACGTTGTCTGGAAGTTGTTACTGGCATCGGCGCGCATTCGCCACGCGCTGACGTGCTGCGCATCCTTGCCGCCTTGCGCAAACATAATGCCGATGCGGTGGTCGGTTTTGGTGGCGGCTCGGTGTGCGACGCGACCAAGATCGCGACCCAGTGCCTGACCAATAACGTGCAGAAAGCGGCAGATCTCGATGCGCTGCGCGTGCCATCGACCGCGCCCGGCCCGCTGCTGCCCTACATCATGATCCCGACCACACTGTCGGCCGGCGAATTCACCCACTTCGCCGGTGTCACCGACGAACGCGGACCACGTAAAGAGCTCTACTTACATCCCGACCTGGCGCCGAACGTCGTGATACTCGATCCCGCGCTGACTTTGGCCACGCCACCACGGTTGTGGTTCTCGACCGGCATACGCGCGGTCGATCACGCGGTCGAATCGTGGTGTTCCATCAATGTCACGCCGCCAGTCGAAGCGACGTCGCTGCACGCCCTGCGTCTACTCCCCGCCGGCCTGCGTGGTTGTTTAAAAAACCCCCAAGACCTGGCCATGCGTCTGCAATGTCAGCTCGGTTCCTGGCTGTCGGTGCAAGGCGTGTCGACGATGGTCGATCTCGGCGCGAGTCACGGTATCGGCCATGTCTTGGGTGGCACCGCCGGCATGCCCCATGGGGAGACTTCCTGTGTGATGCTGCCGCATGTGCTGCGCTACAACCTTGAGGTCACCCGCGAGCGCCAGCGGCTGTTGTCGCAGGCCATGGGCCAGCCTGATACACCAGCGGCCGATATCGTCGCGCAACTGGTCGCTGATCTCGGTTTGCCGGGGCGCTTGCGCGACGCCAACGTGCCACGTGAGCTCTTGCCGCGCATTGCCGAGGAAGCGATGCACGACCTGTGGATAAAGACCAATCCGCGCCCCATCAGTGGGCCGCCGGTGGTGTTGGAACTGCTCGAAGCGGCGTGGTAAGCGATGCTCAGCGACAAGGATAAGCGCGGCTCAGAATATCTTTGACCGCGCCACGAGCCGACTCATGCGCAGCGTCGGGCCGCGCGCGCAGCGCTGCGGCGGCACGGCTCGCGATGACCGTGACAGGTTCTCCGGTCGGCGCGCACCAGTCGGCCTCGGGTGTCGCAGCGGGGCCACACACCGGACACGGTGCCACATACCAAGTGCAGGCTTCGGCATCGAGCCCCACATAGCGCTGCGACAGTGCGCGGGTGCAAGTCTCGGCCAATTCCAGTGCGGTGATCTCGGCCTGGGCCGCGCCTGCGAAGAGCGCCAACACTAGAGTCGCGTGCCGCAAGGAATGTCCGAATGAATTCGGACCCACAGGCGGGACTTCACTCGCCACCGTCACACCACTACCCGCCACTGCAATAAGGCAAACGGCGGATCGGCGTCCCGATGTTGTTCAAATACCGCTTCGAGTTCGGTGCCGATCACCAGTGGCTGCTGCGCATCGCCGAGCAGATTGCCGACCAGGCGCACATTGTCGGCATGGGGAATTTCAACCAGCACAATGATGTAGGCGCCCTGCGCTTTGAGTGCGGGATGCACCGGATGCCAGACCCGTTGATGGCTGTAGAGGCGGCCTTCTGGCGGTACTTCGACGTAGTCATAGTCGAAGCTCAAACAACGGTGACAGATCCATTCCGCGCCCCACTGAAAGCGGTGACAGGCACGGCAGCGCTGCAACAGCAGGCGGCCAGCTCGCAGACCATCCCAGAACGGCCGATCGAGATCGGAGGCCAGCGGTCTCGGCAAACCGGCGTTGAGGTAGGGTTTGCTCACAGCGTGGCCTCACTGCCGAAGATGCAGCTGCTGACCGGGGTGACCATCGGCCCCGAAATCACCATCGAGACCTCGGCGCGCGGCACTTGCGCGGTCGAGGTGCTGCGGATCTGGCGCACAGCTTCGATGTTGAGACCCAGACCGTGCATATAGCACTCGGCAAGGTTACCGCCGCTGGTATTGAGCGGCAGATCGCCATCGGGCGCCAGCAGATTGTCGAGCGTGAAGAAATCGTTGCACTCCTGCGGCTTACAGAAGCCGTGCTCGACAATGCTCATCAAGACCCCACCGGTGAAGTTTTCATAGCTTTGCAGCACGTCGATGTCGCTGGGTCCGAGACCGGCCATGCGATACAGACGCGGTGCCACGGTCTTGAACGTCGAGGTCGCGTAGTCCGGCACGTTATGCACTGGCGCGCCGGCCCGATAGTGGCTGCCGCTTACCGCCGCCAGCAGATAACAAGGCTCATGCTTGAAGTCCTTGGCTCGTTCGGCATTGACCAGCACCATCGCCGCCGCGCCGTCGTTCTCAAGACAGCAGTCGTAAAGATGGAAAGGTTCGGTGATCCAACGCGAGGCATCGTACTTCGCCTCGTCCAGTGGCCGCTCATACATCACCGCGCGCGGATTGGACTGTGCGTGGTGATAACTGGCCAGCGCGATGGCGCGCAAGGCTTCTTGCGTGACGCCGTAGTCGTGCATGAAGCGGTTGACCTTCATGGCGAACATCTGCGCCGGCGACAGCAGGCCGTAGGGAACGGTATGGGCAGCATTGCCACTCACGCCATCAGCCTGCAGCCCTAGCCCGAAGCGGCCGAATTGGCCCTGGGCCAGCGCGCGAAACACCACCACGCATTCCGCCGTACCGGTCGCGATGGCGGACGCGGCATTGCCGATAGCCGCCGAGCCGCCACCGCCACCACCGCCCCACTGCATGTTGGAAAAGCGCAGTTCGCGACAGCCGAGCGCAGCGCTCAGTTGCGACGGATCGCAGCGATCATTGCTGAACGACGCAAAGCCGTCGATCTCCCGCGGATGGATACCGGCGTCTGCACACGCCTTGACGATGGCCTCTAGCGCCAGTTTGAACTCGGCAGCAGGCGCCTGCCCGCGTTTGTAATAGGTCGTCTCACCGACGCCGATGACGGCGGCGCGGCCGCGCAGTGTGCGTGAAATCAATGGTCACGCACCCTGTGCAACATCGGCGCAGCCGCGATAGCGTTGCGCAATATCGAACTTGAAAATGCGCGCCGCGTTCAAGCCAAGAATCTTGGCGCGTTCGCCATCGTCCAGCCCGCCCATGGTGCGTTCGATAGCGGCGGCGGAATGAGGCCAGGAGCCCTCGTGATGGGGGAAGTCGTTGGCCCACAGGAAGTTGTTGCTGAGGCCATGAGTGCGCATGAGCTCCAGACCGGGCGCGTCCTCACCAAAACTCGCGAAGCCATTGGCGCGGAAATACTCGCTGGGCAGCGCTTTGAGTTTGGGTCGCACCCACATGTGATGCTTGTGATAGGCCTCGTCCATGGCCGTCATCATCCACGGCACCCAGCCGATGCCGGCTTCAATGCTGCCGAACAGGAGCTTGGGAAAACGCTCGATGACCCCCGACGCGCATAGATTAACCAGCGGCTCCATGGTCGGCGCCAGCGAATGCACGGCGTAGTTGATAATTGCACCACCACTGCCACGCGCCGTGCGCGGGTCGCGTCCCGTTGAAACATGAAACGTGACCGGCAGATCGCAGTCACAGATTGCCGCCCACAGCGGATCGAACAGTGGCAGGTTGTAATTGACGTGCTCGTGATCGGGCGCACCCCACACCGGCTTGCAGGGCAGCGACAGTCCACGGAAGCCGCGCTTGGCGGCGCGCTGTACCTCGGCGATGGCGCCTTCGATATCGGCACTCGCGATGCAGGCCATCGGTGCCATGCGATCGTTGTGCTCGGCAAAGGTCTCCCACGCCCAGTCGTTGTAGGCGCGACACATGGCCTGGCTGAATTCGACGTCCGGCGTCGCCCAGATGGTCAGACCCTTGTTGGGGAACATGATCTCGCAGTCGATGCCATCGCGCTCGTGCGCGCTCAGACGCTCGGCGGGTGTCTTGCCCGATTCGCTGCGCTCGAGATCTTCGCCTTCAAGGGTGAAGCTGCCGAGGCGGATGGGGCGGAAACCTTCGGTCTTCTGGTGCTTGGAACCGTCGCCACCGAGCACAATGCCGGGCAAGCGGTCCTGAAATTTCTTGTCCATGCGCGCGCTGAGGAAGTCGTTGGGTTCCTGCACGTGGCAATCGGCCGACACCATGAAGTATTTATTCGCCGCATCAGGCCGGGGCGAACGTGGCCAACCGCGACTGCCCGGCGTGTCTTGGCGCCAGACGTTATTGAGATCGATCGCTGCCATAAGATTCTCCTCGAAATGCAATTAACCTGTCGCTGAACCATGGTACGACGAGTGGCCGCTCGGACGTTACGTCGCTGCGGCCAGCGTTGCCCTATTGACGAAGCCGAGCGGTGCGCTGCCGGGATCGAACTGCAATGGCACTCACCGGGGGCGAGCTCGCCGCGTTGCCTGCACCTGCGCGCTCGACTATAAGAACCCCATCGCTTGCGCTGTGCAGACACTGATCGGCCTGCTGGTCAAGATGATCTCGGTCTTGAGCCGCGCGAAAGAGGCCGATTAGGCCTTGCTGGAATTTTCATGGCGGCCTCTGACTGCGTGATTGCGGCGGCGCTCGCGCGAAGGGTTTGAAGGAGGGGGCGTGGCTGCGGCGGGTGGCAATACTGGCAGTACGGCCGTTCGGGACGCGGTCTTGTCCAGGTGCGCGAGGATCGCCTTGATCACCGCCGGGTCTTCGATGAAGGCGACGATCTTCATCGGTCCGCCGCAGCGCGCACAGGGTTCGATGTCGACGTTGAACATGCGCTTCAGGCGCTACGCTTAAGCCTCATGGCGCGATGGGGCTTGGTTGAGGTCGCATGCGTATAGGCAGCCCAAACGCCGTCTAATGCGAATTCGAGGTTGAAATTGTGACGCTGGGCGCTGACGCCAAGGAACGATTGGCGTGAACGACAGCCGCTCAGGTAGTGTTTACAGCGGAATTTCGGCGGCCAATATTGTCAGTGGCAGCGGTCAAGCGGGTCGTTCGGGGGAATATCGGCTTCTCGGGCCCGGTAATGTCATTGGCAGCGGCGCGCGGGCGAACGGTCTGGAGGCAGGGGGCGGGCTCAGTGCGCCAGTCGAGGTGGTCGAGGATCTGTTTGATCACGGCAGCATCTTCGATGCTCGCGATTACCTTGACCGCATCGCCGCCGTGCTCACAGGGCGCGCAATAGAATTTGGCACGCAGCCTGATCGCGATGCCTGGCGCGTGGTCGGGCTCATGCATCTCGCCGACAGCAAGGCGCAGGCTCGCGCCGACATGCGTCACGGCATCCGCGAATTTTGCGACTACCTGCAACATAGCGCCGCCGCGCCGCAGATGCAGGTCTCCGGCAACACCATTGATGAGTACATCGAATGGGCACCACAGCACCGGCTCCAGAAAGTTTCATCTGACCCCAATTGCGGGAGAGCTGACAGAAGGTCATCGTTGATCTTCGATCACAGGCGTGACCGGCGATGACGGAAAGGAGGGATGGTGGGGATACCGACAGAAAGGACTACCTCGGCTGCGTCGCGCCTACTGCGTTGTAGGTGGTCGTTCAGCGCTCACGCTGGGCAAAGGGCAAGACCTGGCACCGTTACTCGTGTGATAAGAACGGATCCTCGATGACATCAATTGCTCTGACCCCTTGAACTTCGTCATCGCAGCAACCCCAGCGGATCAGCATATCGTAAGGGGTTATTGTCGACGTAAGCGTAGGTATTTATCCCGCCCTCAAGCCCGATCGGATCACTTTGGAGATAGCGCGCCGTGTCCGCTGTCGCATTCACGCGCCAGAAGGGCTCCGCTCATCTGCTGGCTATCACCTGACTGATGAATGCGTCCGGATTTTTCGGTGTAATCACGACACGCCGAAACCAGCCGGTTCGCTTTTGGATCAAGACGCATTGCCCAGCAAACTGATTACCCAACCGTAGAATGCCACCACCAATTCTCAGATCGCGCCACGGCACCTTCTTAATTTCGGCTACGTCTTCAACACGCACTTGATAAACTGGAAACACGCCGAACAACACCACTTCAATTGCATGGTTGCACACCCGAAAGCCGTAAAGAAATCGAAGTCCGTAGATCATTACGAACAAGACAACGGTTACGCCCAGCACAACGGCGAGGAGATTTAAGTTCATGGCCCGGTTGCCCAGGTGTTAGTCGGATAGCTGCTACCAGCGATGCCTGCACCGAGACCAAAAGTGAGGGAACCGATCCATGTCCCACCGCTTACCCCAATCTGCAATGACCCCTGTATTGGGCCAACACCGAGATTAAATGTGGAAGTATCGAAAGGCCCCCTCAACTCGCCCGCGCTACAGGCATTGGTAACAAATCCTCCTCCTCCCGCGCCAGCAAACGCGCCAACTGCAACATTTGAATTGTTGCCTTCTGGATACTTGGGATATTGCGGACCATATCCGGGGCCACCAGCAAATGCGCCAGCGCTAGCAAAGGCCCCGACGCTTGTGCCTTGCGGTCCACCCCAAAATACTCCTGCGCCCCCGGAAACTGTTGCTCCCGCACCGACTACTACCGCGCCTCCCTCTGCCGAGCCTCCCAAGACTCCCCCAAAGCCCCAGAGGCCATATGGGTCCACGAACCGCACCGGATTGTTGTTGGCGTAAACAT
>JANMJF010000292.1:0-3104 GCA_031371245.1 Pseudomonadota bacterium
GATGCGCAATCCCAAGGATGTGCGTATCGAGCAGCTCGAAGCCGAATTGGCCGCCTACCGCGCGCAGGCCAAGGGCTGAAGCAAGGCGCTCGCCCATGCGACGCCAAGGCGCAATGACGTGGTGACGACTGCACTGCTGAAGACCTGGCTCGCACAGCGTGATTCCACCCTGCGCTGGATAGACTACGAGGCCTATGCGCGGCGCGTGTTCGCTAACGATCCCAGCGACTGGTATCGCGACCCGGTGCGCTACGCGGCGAGTTTGATCCAGGCGCAGGGTGTGGTTGGTAGCCAGTGTCTGAGTATCGATGTCACTGCGCCATTCATGACGATGCACGCAGGTGAGTGCACGGCCCTGCCGGCCCTGTTCGCCAGTGTGGCACCGCTGGAGTTCGTCAGCGATGTCATCAATGCGCTGGCCCATCGTTTCGAGCGTCGTCTCGATCTGGTGCTCAAATTTAGCGCGCCCTGGGATCTGCTTGGTCGTGGCGGCGACGCCAGCTTCGACGCCATGGACGATATCGGTAGCGCCTTAGCCGCGTGCATGCGACGTTTCTCCGATCGCCCGATCGCGGCACTACTGCTTGAGACTGCCCGTTGCGAGCAATTGTCCGCCGATGAAATCGGCGCTTATGAGCCGCTGCTAAGCGCGGCTCGTCACTACGGTTGGGCGACGGCGATGGCCCTGCCTGCCGATCGCAACTGCGCAATTAAGTCTGTGGCACTCGATCTGGACGTACTGCTATGGCCGCAATGCGCGGCAGACAGCTTGGCGCTGGACGACACCAAGCCTGTAGCGGGCGGCGGCTTGAACGATGCAGTGTGGAGTGGGCTGGCACCTGTGCCACCGCATAGCTCGGCGCTGCTCTATGGCGCCATTCCAGCGTCTGCAACACCGGAGACTGTGATTTCAATCGCGCGCGCGCTGCAGGCGTGACTCACCACCCGGCGCCTGCCGCGTGCGGTGTGCTCGTGCGCTGTCGCCACACGGCGTTAGGGCCGCGAGCAACGTGGATGGGTGGGCAGTCGAGGGCACCGGTGCTCCTACTCGTCGGCTTGCTGGAAATAATAGCCGATAGTGAGCCATGCCCAGCGCGGGTCACAAGCGCGATTCGCGAGTGTGTTGTGACGTTCGTTGAATAGTCGCGTGGACTGTTCAGCGACCGTCCAAGACGCTTGGCCGAGGCCCAGCATTTCTACGCAAATGAGTCCGTTGACACCCGCCGGCCGGCACCCCTATATTCGCCGGGCTGCGGCTCTAAGGATGATCTCTGCGTACCTCCGTTACGGTATCTGACGGGCGTTGGCAAATCTGTGATAATCCGTACGGGGTGGGGCGTTCAGGCAATCGCCGGGATAACGCTGTGCGGGGATGTTTACGACGGTGGATGCACACGACGCCCGACGTCGTGGAAGATATTGAATAACAATGATTCGCTCGGCTGCCGGTCCCCGGGAGTTGATGCGCCCGGGCTTAGGGGAGTCAATGCCGATGAATAGCCGAAGCTTCACTCGAAGCTGCTGCCTGCGCCACCCTGGTGCCCACAAAACAGTTGCTGTCCGCGTGCCGTTCGCGCGCCGACCTTCATAATTACTTCTTTCCAGCCGAGTCCAAACACAATGAACAAGCTCATTCGTTCTTGCCGTCGTTACGCGTCGCTGGCGGCCGTCTTGACCTGCTCCTTCATGCTCGCCATACCCGTGCTGGCCGAAGAGGCGGCTGCTGCTGCCGCGCCGGCGGAGTCCGCCGGCGCCGAACCGGCAACTGACCAGACGGTTGAACCTATTCGCGCGGGCATCCCGCACGATTCGTTGTTTGCACTCGACATGCGCGGCGAATGGGGATTGGCGGTCGGAAATTTCGGCCTGATGCTCGAGACCAAAGACGGCGGTGCTAAGTGGGAAACCTTGCCTGCCAAAACCTCCCTCGCTCTGCTTGGAGTCAAGCGCGCCGGCGACCACCAGGTAGTAGTTGGTCAGCAAGGTCTCGTCATGACCCGTGCCGGCGACGGCGAATGGCAGGACGTGAAGAGCGGCATCGAAAAGCGACTGTTAAACGTCGACATGAACGAGGCTGGCCTGACCGTCGCAGTGGGCGAATTCGGCTACGTAGCGCGCTCCAAGGATTTCGGCGCCACTTGGCAGCCAGTCACCCTTGCCTGGTCTGATTTCAACGACGAAGGTTACGAGCCTCATCTCTATGGGGTGATTGTCACGGCTGAAGGTACGGTGATGGTCAGCGGTGAGTTCGGCCTCATTCTCCGTTCCGACGATGGCGGCGACACTTGGCGCGCCGTCAACAAGGGCGACGAATCGATATTCGCCATGACGCTGGCTCACGACGGCAGCAATTCCGGCTACGCCGTTGGTCAGGAAGGATTGATTCTGAAGACCACTGACGCTGGCTTGAGCTGGGCGCGCGTGAAAGCCGACACCAATGCCAACCTGCTCGGTGTCTGGGCAGGCAACAGCGAGGTCGTGATCGTCGGTATCCGCCAGATGCTCCGCAGCAGCGACGATGGTGCGACATACAGCACTTCCAGTGACATTGGTATTGTGCGTACCTGGTTCCAGGGCATCGCCGCCGGTGTGTCTGAAACCAAGGCCGGCGAGAAGGGCTTCCTGCGCCAGCAGAATGTCTTCATCGCCGGTTACCGCGGCACCATTGCTCGCGTCGTCAAGTAGGCGACCCCCAAGAAGTTGTGAAGGCGCGGCCTACTCCTGGCCGCGCGTCCCCAGTCCACTGCTGACATTCCTCGTTGTCTCTATTTCGCCTCTAGCCCACTCTCTACGCGCTCACCGATGTCATTTATGTTGCATCGCTGCAACATCGATAAAAAAATAGTATGCAAGAATCCAACTTTGCGGCCGCAAAAGCATTGACACGTCCGCACAAATGGGCCGTAATGGGAATGCCGCCGGACTTCCGGTGGGAAGATTTATCTGTACCAGACTAACAACGAAAATTTGTTGTCCGAGTGCTACTGGGGTTCCAAAAAAGACACATGCTTTTACACAGGAGAGCGGGAGTGAAGAAATACACAATCGCGCATATTCTCATGGCGGGAGGCATGGCCGGCGGCGTTTTATTCGCCGGCACGGCT
>JANMJF010000209.1:0-3005 GCA_031371245.1 Pseudomonadota bacterium
TACCGATCTGCCGGAACCGAGCATTCGCGATCTGGTGCTGATGAAACTCAATGCCATTGGCCTGCGCGGCGCGGCCGAGCTCATGCCCGCAGAACTCTCCGGCGGCATGGCCCGGCGCGTGGCGCTGGCGCGCGCGGTGGCGCTCGATCCGATGCTGGTGATGTATGACGAACCCTTCGCCGGTCTCGATCCGATTTCGCTCGGCGTGATCGGCCAGCTCATCCGCCGTTCCAATGACGCGCTGGGTGCGACCTCGGTAGTGGTAACTCACGACGTACAGCAATCGCTGCATATCGTCGACTATGTGTATCTGATGGCCGATGGCTGCATTGTCGCCGCAGGCACGCCCGATGAAATGCGCGCGTCACGCGAGCCGATGGTGCATCAGTTCATTCATGGTGAAGCCGATGGCCCGGTGGGCTTTCATTATCCGGCCGGCGATTTTGCTGCAGAACTCGGTGTTGCGCGTGGTTAGCACGTCAGCTTCGACTATCGGCGCGGTCGGCGCCTATACCCTCGGCGCGGTAAGGCGCCTGGGGCAGGCGGCGTTGTTCCTCGGCCAGGTCTTGCGTCATTCCGGCACCAGCCTGCTGCGCCCGGCACTGACGCTACGTGAAATCTATTTCGCCGGCACCTTGTCCCTGATCATCATCATGGTCTCGGGTCTGTTCGTTGGCATGGTGCTCGGCCTGCAAGGCTACGAAACCCTGCAGACCTACGGCTCGGAAGAAAAGCTCGGTGTGCTGGTGGCGCTGTCGCTGGTGCGCGAACTCGGGCCAGTGGTGTCGGCGTTATTGTTCGCTAGCCGCGCGGGCTCGGCCATCACCGCCGAAATCGGCCTCATGAAAGCCACCGAACAAATCGTCGCGATGGACATGATGGCCATCAATCCGATCGCGCGCGTGGTGGCGCCACGCTTCTGGGGCGGCGTGATTTCCATGCCGCTGTTGGCGGCATTGTTTTCTGCGATGGGGATCTTTGGCGCCTATATCGTCGGCGTGCGCCTGATCGGTGTCGATGAGGGCGCGTTCTGGTCGCAGATGCAGGCTGCCGTCGACTTTGATCACGACATCATGAACGGCGTGATCAAGAGCGCGGTGTTCGGCGTGGCCATCAGTGCGGTGGCCACCTTTGAAGGTTTCGATGCACCGCCGACCGCAGAAGGCGTGTCTCGCGCCACCACCCGTACAGTGGTGCATTCCTCGCTGCTGGTGCTGGCGCTCGATCTGGTACTGACCGGCTTCATGATGCGGATGTGGGGCAATTGAATGAAAACGGAAGACAGACATGAATAGCCGTGTAATCGAGTTCTGGGTGGGACTGTTCGTGCTGATAGGATTCGCCTCGCTGCTGTTCCTGGCACTTAAAGTCGGCAATCTGGGCCTTGGCGCGAATGCCGATAGTTATACGATCACGGCCCGCTTCAATAATATCGGCAGCCTCAAGGTGCGTGCACCGGTGCGCGCCGCTGGCGTCACTGTCGGGCGCGTCGACGCGGTTGATTTTGATGGCAAGGACTACCAGGCACGCGTCAGCATGACGCTCGTCGGCACCTATAAATTCCCCACCGACACCAGCGCGTCGATCCTGACCTCCGGGGTGCTCGGCGAAAATTACGTCGGCCTGGAAGCCGGCGCCGATGAAACTTTTCTAAAGTCCGGCGACCAGATACCCATAACCCAGTCCGCCGTGGTACTGGAACAACTCATCGGCCGCTTCCTGTACGACAAAGCCCAAAAGAACGGAGGTAAATAATCGTGTGTCTGCAGTCCTTATGTCGCTATGTACAGATCCTGTGCCTGTTAGCCACGAGCGCTACCGCCAGCGCAGGTCTAGCGCCTGATCAGTTGATCAAATCCACTTCCGAAGAAGTGCTGACCATCCTGCGTGCTGATCCGGATATCGCCGCTGGCAATACCAGCAAAGTCATCGATATCGTCGAGGCCAAGGTGCTCGATCATTTCGATTTCGAGCGCATGACACGCCTCGCCGTCGGCAAAAACTGGCGTAACGCCAGCGCGCCGCAGCGCCAGTCCCTGACCACCGCCTTCCGCACCCTGCTGGTCCGCACCTATGCAGTGGCGCTCGCGCAGTTCCGCGACCGCGATGTCGATTATCAGCCGCTTGAGACCGCGCCGAGCGGTCGTGATGTGGTTGTACACACCACCGTCGATACCCCGCAGGGCAAGCCCATCAAGATGGATTACCGCCTGGGTGCCGTTGGCGAGGAGTGGAAGGTCTACGACGTGCTGGTCGACGGCGTGAGTCTGGTGATCAACTACCGCACGATGTTCGACACCACAGTCGAGCAAAAGGGCATCGACGGGCTGGTCAGCCTGCTTGAGGAAAAGAACGTCGCCGCGCGCAACGGCACTGGCCACTAATGCTCCGTCGCGACGGTCAGCGCCTGGTCCTCGATGGCCCGGTTACGCTCGCGACCCATGTCGCATTGCGTGACGCGGTCGCCGCGCAATTGATTGACGATGATCTGAGTATCGACTGGCAGGAAGTGGCAGCAGTCGATTCCAGCGCGCTGTGCCTGATCCTGCATTGGCGGCGCGCGGCCGCCACGCGCGGTCGACACGTGAGCCAACACAATCTGCCGGCCGGTCTGACAGCCTTGGCGGCGTTGTATGGCATCAGTGAGCTGCTGGCCTGAGGCTGAGCAAGCCTGCCGCCCTTTATTGCGCTGACCGCGTCCCCCCCGCCCCAGGGCAGTGGCGCAGGCTGGTGTCCACCGCACTCAGCGTTTGCTAACGCGACACCTGGCTACGAGTGGCGTATTGCTCGTGATAGATGCGCGCGAAGGCCAGCAGGGTGGCGATCACCAGCGGTCCGATCAGCGCACCGGCGACGCCGTAGACCTGAATTCCGCCGAGAATGCCGGGGAACAGCAGCAGCAGCGAGAGCTGCGTGCGCCCGCTAATCAAAAGTGTGCGCACCAGGTTGTCACTCATACTTATGGCCACCGCCCCCCACATCAGAATGCCGACGCCGGCCGTCTG
>JANMJF010000270.1:0-18659 GCA_031371245.1 Pseudomonadota bacterium
ACCTATTGCTGGAACGCAGACAGCACCTTGCAGAGCCTGACCGACTACCTGGACACGGCCGCGACGCGCAAGCGCATCACCACCTATGCCTACGAGGCCGGGAGTGCGGGCCTCAACGTCTCAGATCTCACGGTCTCCGCCACCGGCACCACCGAGACTATCCGTACTCAGTTCACCTATGACACGACCCATCTTGGCCGCAAGCTGAGCGAGACGCTCTATCGCCGCCGCTCGGCGAGTGACGGCACGCTGGTGGCACTGACCACGCGCTACCAGTACGACGCTCTAGACCGCGTCATTGTTGTGACCGATGCGCTCGGCAATGAAACGCAGACGGTCTACGACGCCAACGGCAAGGTCGCGCAGCTCGTCGGCCGCTACAAGAAGCCCGATGGCAACTTCGACACCCGCACCTTGTCGACCCGCGTCTACGACGCCGCCGAGCGCTTGTTGAGCGACACCGATCAGCTGGGACAGGCCACAACCTATACTTATGACGCCACCGGCCATGTCTTGAGTGAGCGTGATGCGACCGGCAATACCGTGCGTTACGCATACGACGCGATGGGGCGACGCACCGCTGTTATTGATGACAACGCTCGCAAGGTCTTGACCACGTACGACTTGGCCAGCAATCCTGTCAGTGTGACCAATGCCAACGGTGAGACAGTCGAAACCACGTATGACGCTCTGGGCCGCCCGACATCGATTGCCGATCCGTACGGCTTTATCACCACGATGACCTACGACGCCAATAACAACTTGACCTCGGTCATTGATGCCAACGCCGATGCGCCTGTGGCTACGCCCGGCAAGCAACCCAAAAATACCGCTGGCGCGACCGTCACGAAGAGCTACGACGAACTCAATCGACTGAGATCCGAGCTCGACGCGAGCAGCAAGACGACCGCCTATAGCTATGACCTTTTGGGCAATCGTCTGACGGTGACCGACGCACTGAGTCATATCACCACTTTTGTCTATGACGATTTCGGGCGCCTGGTGACGGTGAAAGACGCGCTGGTTGAATCACCGACCGATCTGGTGACCCGCTATACCTATGACGAAGCGGGTAACGTCTTGACCAAGATTGATCGCAAGGGTCAGGTGACGACCTACACCTACGACGCTCTGAATCGATTGAGCTTGGCCCAGTATGCTGACGGCAGCAGTGAAACTACAGGCTACGACATGTATGGCAACCGCACCCAGCTCGCGAACGCCGACGTCGTGTACAGCTTCGGCTTCGATGCAAAGAACCGTCTGACGTCGAAAAGGGACACCCGTGGTGCCACCAGCAAGTCCTTGGGCTGGAGCTACGACGCGAGCGATCAGATCCGTACCAAAACCAGCTACGACAACGACCAGACCGGTTATATCTATGACGGCATCCATCGGCTGGTCGCGCTCCAGAATGCCAAACACCTCCAGGTTTCCTATCAGTACGACGCGGCGGGCCGGCCGTTGAACCGGATCTTGAGCAATGGTGCCCATACGGACTACAGCTACGATGCGGATGGCTTTCTGAACAGCCTGGTGAACCAGACCGCAGCGGGCAGCAACAACATTGTGAGCAGCACGACCTATACGCGTGACCGGCTCGGCAACATCCTGAGCCAGGCCGATGCGGCCGGCACGGTGAGCTATCGCTATGACCCGCTGTATCGTTTGCTGAGCGCGAGTTATCCGATCACGACGAATAATGAAGTGTTTACCTACGACGCGGTGGGCAATCGCCTGACCACGGTGAAAAACGGCGTGACCTTGTTCTATGTTTACGACGTGGACAATCGATTGCTGGAGATCCGCAATGGTAGTGCGACCGGCACCGTGCTCACGGCCCATGTGTACGATGCGAATGGCAGCCAGGTCAAACGTTGCACGGGCGGCACGGTCACGCGCACGGCGGGCGACTGTGTCGGCACCACGGTCACGAGCTACGGCTGGGATGCGCGCGGCCGCCTGCTCACTGTGAGCGGCGGCATTGTGGCCACGAACAGCTTTCGCTATGACCCCTTGAGCTACCGCATTTCCAAGAACGACAGTCGGGGCAGTCGGGCGGACTATCTCGAGGGCGAGCACCTTGAAGCGAGCTACAACGGTGCCCTGCCGACGGCACGCTACCTGCGCGGGGTGGTCATCGACGAGGTGGTCAATGCCTACCTGTACGACGCGGCGGGCAAATGGACCAACGTCAATTTCCATCATGATGCGCTGACGAACACAGTCGGACTGTCGGGGCATGACGGCGCGGTATTGCAGACCACGCGTTATGGAGCGTTTGGCAATGTGTTGTCGGAGTCGTTGAACGGCGCGTTTCCGACCAATCGGCTGAAGTACACGGGGCGGGAAGAAGATCCTGACACGGGCCTCTATTACTATCGGGCGAGGTATTATGATCCTTCGATTGGGCGGTTCATCTCGGAAGACCCGATGGGGTTTGAGGCGGGGGTTAATTTTTATGCTTATGCCGGGAATAATCCCATCAATGGGAATGATCCGACGGGCCTATATTGGTTTCAACAGCCTGGCCAAACGGAGGGGGTCATCGGTCGTGACAGAACCATCGTCCCGCCCGGTGGCGGAGTCAGTCAGTTTATTGAGAAATTTGTGCCGGCCGGTTACACGTTTGGTGTGATGCATGACAATTTTGTGGATGCCGCTGTCGGAGCCGGGATCCCAGACTGGCTGGCTAATATTCCGACGATGATCCCTGTGTTCGCGGTATCAGTAGTCACAGAAGTGTTGAGAACCTTGGGCATCATCGAACAACCGATAATCCCGGCGCAATTTGCTTCACAAAGCAGCAACAACTCTGGAGCGGCGGGTGGGTTCGTGATCTACCCTAATAAGCCGAATACCAATCAGATGCAGTTGGTCTATACCAAACCCTGACGGCTGCTGGACTGATTATCGAGTATGCATTTATATATTCCTCCACCCTCGGCGCAAGCAACTCAGTGCAAATGAACAAGCTCGACAATGCAATAGTGCGCGCCAGCATGGCGTTCACTCTATTTACTGTGATTAGTATCTTCTACAACCAGAGTTACGCAGAAGAACTACAGCCTGGGAATCGATACAAAATCGTCCGGTCTGTGTATCTGCGGGCCGCATATAACAGTGCTAACAATAAGCAACTGAGCAAAGAGACGGCACGTGCCTATTTGTCTCGCCTGCAGCTCCCCCCAAGGTACTGGCTGGCGTTTCAATCCGAAGTGCCGGTCGGCACGATTATGACCATCATTGGCCCGGCCCCAAAAGTCTGGCATCTCCCCTTTTTGGCCAGTCGATACTTTGTCCGATTAGACCCTGACGTGTCGCGCGGGCTTGACGTTGAAATTGAACTTGATCGCTGGTTTAAAGGAGGCCTGGATGGTTTGAACCCAGAATACTTTAGCCGGTTGGAATAATAGGGGTGCGCCGTCCGCCTGTCTGACGAGCGGTATTACGACCCGTCGATTGGGCGGTTTATCTCGGACGATCCGATGGGGTTTGGGGCGGAGGTTAATTTTTATGCTAAGGATATATCTTCTCAACATCCGAAGACTGCGGCGGCGGTTTTGTTGTCGGGAGTTTTAATGTCACAACGCAAAATGCTGGCGTAACTGTGAGCGTCGGCGACTACAGTCTTACACCGAGAAGTCATATCGAAATTGAATCGGGGTTATCTGGTCTCCTACAAACGGCGGGAGTAATTCTTTCAGGGAATACATCCGGGGATCCCAATCGGCATGAGGGAATGCCTGTGCTTTCCAACGTTGGAAAGCCAGGACTGATCGTGTATTCCGACGGAACAACGCGCACCAACGTAGAAATTCATCCTGGCCGTGATCCGCTAACTGGTGAAGGCGGGGTTTCGCTGGGATGTTTTGTATGCAATAACGCGGACTTTGGAAGACTAAATAGCATGCTTGAAAAAACTACAAAAGCGGCGGCGCGTTTCTCCATATGTTGCCGACCGATATCGGTAGTGCGTTCCAAGTCAATCCGAATTCGCCGATTGACGGATTGCCAGGAGCAGGTGGAGGGTTTGTCTTGTACCCGAATAAGATCAATGCGAATGCCGTGAAATCGGCTTATGCGAAATAGAGATGCACTCAATTCCCATGTCCTGGCCATGACCATTTGCATCGGAGTCTGGCCGTCACGCCCCGCAGTTATGCCCGTGCGCAGGAATTATAGTAAGGTACAACCTTCAGCCCGACTGACCAAATCCCGACCCTGTCCACGCACAATGCGTGCGCGCTTCGACCACTAACTTCCGATCGCAAACCGCTTAACCCAAACTCATGTTCGACCTCGCCGTGACCATCGGCAATCTAGGCGGCGAGCGCTACCTCGGAGACTGCTTGCGTTCGCTGCGGGACGAGGATGCGGCGGACTTCAGCTATTGTGTACACCTCGCCTTCAACGGTTTCGAGGATACCGGTTTCGTCGGCCGCGTCGCGACGGAATTCCCGGAAATGCGCTGGTTTTATCGGCGCAGCAAGCTGGGCTATACCGGCACCTACAATCGTCTGCTGGGCGAGACCGATGCGCGTTACGTGCTGCTGCTCGACGACGACACGCTGGTGCCAAAAGGCACGCTGCCGGCCATGGTCGCGTTCATGGATGCACACCCTGAGGTCGGCATCGCCGGCTGTCGCACGCTAAACCCGGACGGTAGCCTGCAGCGGACCTTCGGTCGCATGCTGACCCTGCGCTCGGAGCTACTCAATGCCCTGCATCTGTCGAGCTTCTGGCCCGACCATCTCTATCGCGACCTCGACGGCTGGCGTGAGGTCGACTGGCTGAACGGCTCGTTCATGCTGGTGCGCCGCACTACGCTTGAGACCGTCGGCGGCCTCGACGACTACTACTACACCTTTTGCTGTGAGCCGGACTGGTGTCTGCGCATCGCGCGCGCGGGCTGGAAGGTCGCGTTCGTGCCGGATGTCGCAATCATGCACGTCGGCGGCGATCACAGCATCAATACGGCGGTCAAGTCTTTCGACGCGCTGATGCGCGCGCACATCAATCACTATTACTTTTTCCGTAAGCATCACGGCGCGCTGGCCCAGCTCCTGTTGCGTCCGGTGTTGAGTATTGGCGCCGTATTGCGTCTGCTCAAGTTTCTGCCACTCCTGCTGTTCGCGCGCGATCGTCGCGCCGAGGCTGGCCGGTAGGTCCGCGCCTACGCCTGTTTCGCGCTGCTTGGTCTCAAGCTACGGCCGTGGCGTTTGACGCCAGCGCTCGCTCGCCAGAACGCCGTGGGGAAAGCCGAGCCATAACCTTCAGTGATGACGACCGGCTAGTGCTCGCAATGGGCGAGTCGCGAACGCCTACTCACGCTTGCGTTCTTGGACTGAAAATTCGTGCCATGCGATACTCGGCGCTGCATTTGCAACAGCACTACCGCGCGGCGGCCACGCGGGTCATTCACGCGGCCCGACATCTGTGTTTATTTAACGTAACGAAGCGCCGACATGGTGACCGGGGCGGGCATCGCACAGGACCTGTTATCGGTGGTGGGTGGGATATATGGGCGAGAGGTTCAGTGGGTAATCAGCGGTGACCGGCAGGACTCAAGCGCGCTCAAGCAGAGCGCTGGCGCTTTCGCACGCGATCGATCAAGGGTATTTGCTGATGAGCGCAGCGAGCCCACTAGCGGACAGGTATCGTTCGCGGCCGTGTGTCGTGATCGCCTTGACACTCGCTGTGGCGCTGCTCGCCGGCTGCCAGAATTTTGCGCTGTTGCGTCCGGCCGACACCCGACCAGCAGGCCCGAGCGATGCATCCGCGCAGTCGTCGGTGGTCGCAAACCTCAGCAAGCTGCTGCCGCCACGGGCCTTCCCCGAGCCGCCCGATGACCCGACGGCGCTCGACGCACTGAACCAGCCGCCTCCGCTCACCGACCACTACCGGATCGGGCCGGCAGACGAGCTGGAGATATCGGTCTACAACGCCGTAGGCTTGGTGAAAAAGCAGGTCGTCCGCCCCGACGGCCGCATCGAGTTTCCGCTCGTCGGCGAGTTGAGCGTGGCCGACAAGACCCCAGAGCAGGTTCGTGTCGAACTGGTCGATGCCCTCGACGAGGTCATAAACCAACCCGAGGTCACTGTCATCGTGACCGGCTATCAGGGCCGCAAGTTCAGCGTCACGGGCGCGCTCAGGGAGCCGGGTACGTTTGCAGCCGAGCGCACCACGCGGGTGGTCGACGCACTCGCCATGGCCGGCGGCCTGCAGCAGAACGCCGACCTGCGCGGTTCGGTGCTGATGCGTGAGGGCCGCGTCCTGCCGGTCAGCCTGCACCGACTGTTGAAAGAGACCGACCTGCGCAACAATATCATCGTGCGGCCGGGTGACACGCTCTACGTGCCCGATGTCTCGGCGCGCCGCGCGCTCGTGCTGGGCGAAGTTCGCGCGCCGACCGTGGTCGTGCTCGATTCCGACATGACCGTTGTCGAAGCCGTCACACGCGCGCAGGGTTTCGCGCGCGGCGCGCGTACCCACGCGGTCCTCGTCATTCGAGGATCACTGGACAATCCTCACGTGCTGAGTGTCGACGCCGACGCCTTCCTGACCGCCGAGGCACCCTTCAACGCGGGTCGTGTCGCGAGCAACGTCGTGCTCCAGCCCGGCGACATCGTCTATGTCAGCAAGACGCTGTGGGCGACTTTCGCCGATTTCCTGCGCGATCTGGGCGTCTCGAACCAGCTGGCCTATATCGTGCACCAGCCCTCAACCGGATCAACCTCCACTATTGGTACCCTGCAATGAGTGCGCGCACTGCTTGGTCGTTCCGGTTTCTCGTCGGCGGCGACGCCACGTGAGTCAGCGCAGCACGCGGTCCAGCAGGCGGCGCACGCAGCGCCCATCCACCCGTTTCGGCTGGTGGTGGCCGCTGTGGTCGATCCTCGGCGGTGCAGCGGTTGCTGGCCTGACCATCGTCCTGATGCGCTACGTTGGCTGAGCACGAGACGTCGGGCCGGGCGCGACATCAGTGGGCGCCGCGTTCAAGGTAGCTAAGCGCGAAGTCGTCCCAGGCACGCGTCTCGTCGAAGGCGAGGCCGAGCGTGTCGAGTGTGTCGCCGTTGATGCGCACGCGCGGCTCTGCGAAGAGCGTCTGCTCGACGAGTTCCAGCGTGCAGTCCGCCGACAAGCGGGGGCGCATTTGTGTCGCCACCCGTTGCGCGAACTCGCCCTGGGTCGCGACGTAACCTGAGGGTGCGAGGCGGCTGTACGTCGCGTCGCATGTCGCCGCAGCGAAGGCCGTATAAGCCTTCGCCAGCAACTCGACGTGGATGTTGTCGCGCACGTAAGCCGGCGTGCGCACCACCGCCGTGCGCGCCACTAGCCACTCCCGCATCAGATAGGCCGTGAACCGCGCCTCCTCTAAGGGTCCGAAAGGATTGGGGATGACGAATTTCGCGAGTGGCACGCGGTGCCGTGCCGCGTAATAGCGGAACAGATCGGAGGTCACCGACTTGGCGAGACCATAGGGTGAGGCCGCCTCAGTCGGACTCGCGCCCAGGCCCTCGCCGCGCTCGAACACGCTGCCGGTCAGCACCAGACCGCTCGATCCACGTTGTGCCATGCTAGCTAGCACTCGCTCGAGGGCCTGGGTGTTGGTCTGCGCTGCGGCAAGCACATCGTAAGTGGCGCTGCGGTAGTCACCGACCGATGCGCCGTGATGACAGACACGATCAAATACCGCACCGCTGCCCAGCAGGGCGAGAAATCGCGCATCACCGAAGCGCGTCTCGTGGACGCATTCGCACAGTTGCGTCAGGCGTGTGTAGCGCAGTGCGCGGCTGTCTGTCCCACAGTAGGACGCGGCCGGCCCGGTGAAAGTGGCGACCAGCTCGTGGCCGTGCGCGACCAGCGTGCGAACGAACCAGTAGCCTGTGAATGAACTCGCGCCGGTCAGCAGGATGCGCATGGGAACGACTCCTGCCCGACGCCTTCGAGCAGGCCGACGTCGCGGCCAGTGACTGCATGGTCCGACGCCGTCAACAACTCACCGGCACAGGCGCGGATATAAGTCTTAGGGCGGGTACCGAACACGTTCATTGCCGCTGGGTTCGTAGGTTCTGGACGGCAACAGATTAACGCGGCCACACGCGTAGTACTCACACGTTGTCCTCACTGGATAATACGGCCTTGCTGGCCGGACCCGCAAAACCGCCGACTTGCGCGGTCATGTCCTCGCGCCTATCCTAGCCGCAAGTCGGCCGGCCGACCCTCGGCCGCGAGCTTGTCTCTCCTCGAACGTCGTTGAGCGGAAGTATCGAGTCGCCAGTCTTCTCACCGTTCACGCTCGCGATCGTACACGCCATGGAACTCCTCGAGTTACTCAAAATCATCGGCAAATACCGCGCCATCATCATGGTTCTCGTCGGTTCTGCGGTGCTGTTCACCGTCGCCCTCACCTACGTCGTCGAGGAACGTTTCGAGAGCAGTGCGCTGGTGTTGGTGCGGCCACAGGAGAAGATCAGTTTTACCGGCCCGCAATCGGACAAGGAGACGCTCGACTTCCCGATCCCACGTGTGGTGCCGTTCGAGGCGATGACCAAAACGGTAGCGGAGGTCATCCGCAGTCGCACGGTCGCCGAGCAGATCGTACGTCGCCTCGGACTGGACAAGCCGTCGGTGGAAACCGTGTGGTGGAAGATCTGGAAGCGCAAGATCAAGGGCTACTTCGCGGACGCCTGGACCTATCTCAAGTACGGACGCATCGCGCCGTCCGATCCGCTCGCTGAAGCGACCGCACTGGTGCAAACGCTCATCACGGTCGAGCCGACCAAGGATACCTACGTCTTTGAGATCAAGTTTCTGGCTAAGATGCCGGCGCTGGCGGCGGCGGTGGTTAACACGGCGGCCGAGGTCTTCGTCGAATACAACCTCGACATGTCGCGCAAAGAATTGGGCACTACCCGCGAGTTTATCGAGGCCCAGGTCGGGACCAGCGCCGAGGCTGTCGCAGCGGCACGGGCGGCGACGAAGACCTACAAGGAATCCCACGCCATCGTTGAACTGGACAAAGAGGTCGAGAACAACGTGAACGCCGTGGCCGAACTCACCCTTGAGCGGGAGAAAGTCGGGCGCGATGCGGCGGGTGCCAAGGCCCGGGTTGAGGCGCTCGGTCGCCAGCTCGGCATCGGCGTGGCTACCGCTAAGAAAGACGCCCACAGGCTGCTCGCGGGCGGGTTGCGCGATGAGGTCATGGCCAAGCTGGTGGTCGCACAAAGCGAGCTTGAGAGTTACGGCGCCGCCAGCAGTCGGCTGGAATCGAGCATTCGCGATCGGCGCGCGCAACTCGACGGGCTGCCGGCGCAGCAGCTCGAACTCAGTCGACTGAAGCTCGATCTCGCGGTCGCCGAGGACACTTACCGTTTCGTGCGCAAGGCCTACGATCAGGCGCGCATCCGCGAAGCGGAGCAGACGCGCGAGATCAGGGTGATCGCACCGGCCATGGCTGAGACCTATCCGGTGCGTCCGGTGAAGATCTATTACGCCGGTGTCGCGCTGGCGTTGTCGCTGGTCGTCGCCGCTATCCTCGCGCTGTTACTTGAGTACCTGAATTTTACGCTTGAGACCACCGCGAGCGCGCAGGAAGCCTTGCAACTACCGCTGCTGGCAAGCTTTCCACGCATCGACGCCTGAGGTGATCGCAGACTTTGCGAACTGCGTGTAACTGTGCACGCTTTTTTACATTGCCGATGCTCAGCGCGCACACGATCCGGGTATCCTCGCAGACACGAGCGCGGCGCCATCTTGACGCTGCGCCATGGGGCAGCGACCGTGCTGCATGAAAGGCGGATCGCGCAAGACTCCAATTCAAATGGCGACAGGCACATGAAAGTAGTCATTCTCGCAGGCGGTCTTGGCACGCGTCTCTCGGAGGAAACTGAGACTCGACCGAAGCCGATGGTCGAGGTCGGCGGACGCCCGATACTCTGGCACATCATGAAGATCTACGCCCACCACGGCTTTCGCGAGTTCTGCGTGGCGCTGGGCTACAAGGGCGATGTGATCAAGGGTTACTTCGCGACATACTCGCTGCACGATGGCGCTATGTCGGTCGACCTCGGCGGCCGCACGATCAAATACCATAGTCGTGCGCTCGATGATTGGAAGATAGACTTGGTAGCGACCGGTCTCGACACGCCGACCGGCAGCCGCGTCAAGCGCTTGCAACCTTGGCTCGGTGCCGAACGTTTCATGCTGACCTATGGCGACGGTGTCGCCGACATCGATCTGCGCAAGCTGCTTGAGTTTCACCAGCGTCACGGTCGTCTCGCGACCGTGACTGCGGTGCGACCGCCAGCCCGTTTCGGCGGTATCAGCTTCGATGGTGACCTGGTGCGGGAATTCACCGAAAAACCGCAGGTCGGCGAAGGTTGGATCAATGGCGGCTTCATGGTGCTCGAACCCGGCGTGCTGGACTACATCGCTGAGAGCGGCAACGTGCTGGAGTCCGATACGCTTGAACGACTCGCCGCCGACGGCCAGCTGGCGGCCTATCGTCACGAAGGTTTCTGGCAGTGCATGGACACCTTGCGCGACCTGCGGACCCTGAGCAGCCTGTGGGCGAGTGGGGCCGCACCGTGGCGGATCTGGTCTGACCGCGAAGGCGGGCCGGCATGATGAACATTCCTGCTTTGTTCCGCTGCCGCTCATGCGGCTCGGCCACTTTGTCGCCGGTCGTCTCGCTCGGTGCGATGCCGCTGGCCAATGCCCTAGTGACACGCGAGGAAATCGAACGCGGAACGCCGATTTACCCGCTCGACGTCGTATTCTGCCAGGCGTGTTCGCTGGTGCAGATCACCGAGACCGTGCCCCCCGAAGAACTGTTCGGCGAGTATCTGTACTTCTCCTCGTACTCCACGACCCTGCTCGCCCATGCCGCGACGCTCGCCACACGACTCATCGCCGAGCGGCGACTCGACGCCAGCAGCCTGGTGGTGGAGCTCGCAAGCAACGACGGCTATCTACTACGTAACTACGCGGCGGCCGGCATCCCGGTGCTCGGTATTGAGCCGGCCCGCAACATCGCCCGGGTGGCCGTGGAAGAACATGGCATCCCGACTATCAGCGAGTTCTTCTCCACGGCCCTCGCGGCACAGATGGCGGCGCGCGGCGAACGGGCTGACCTGCTGCACGCCCACAACGTGCTCGCCCACGTCGCCGATCTCAATGGCTTCGTCGCCGGCATCGCTACCGTGCTCAAGCCGAGTGGTATCGCGGTGCTCGAAATGCCCTACGTCAAGGACATGATCGAGCAGTGCGAATTTGACACCATCTACCACGAGCACCTGTGTTACTTCTCATTGACCGCGCTGACCGCGTTGTTTGCACGTCATGGTCTGAGCATTCGGCATGTCGAGCGCCTGGCTATCCATGGCGGTTCGCTGCGCATCTTTGCCGGACCGGCGGCGGGCGGCAGGCACGAGGCTTCGGTCGAGGCGCTGCTGGCGGACGAAGCATCCTGCGGGCTGCGGGCCGCCACTTATTACCTGGACTTCGGCCGCCGCGTGCTCGCGGTGCGCGACAAACTGCTGGCGAAACTCGCCGAGCTCAAGGGCCAGGGCAAGACGGTGGCGGCTTATGGCGCGGCCGCCAAGTGCACGGTGCTGCTGAACTTCTGTGCCGTCGGGCCGGATCAGATCGCGTTCGTGGTCGACGCCAATCCACATAAGGTCGGCCGTTATGTGCCGGGTGTCGGCTTGCCCATCGAGCCGCCCGCCAAACTGCTCGAGAGTCAGCCGGACTACACCTTGCTGCTGGTCTGGAACATCGCGACGGAAGTCCTCGCGCAGCAGGCCGAGTACCAACGTCGCGGCGGTCGTTTCATGCGCGTTATCCCGGCGCCGGAGCTACTGTGATGCCGATGCCCGCTGGTTCGCGCGCCTGACCGTGCACATCGGCCTGCATCCGCTATGGTTGGGTAGCGATCCGCACGGCGGCATCGCGACCTACTGGTCAGCGCTGATCGAGAACCTCGGCAGGCTCGACAGCAGCAACCGCTACGTCGTTTATTACACGAACGCGGTGACAGCGGTCCACGGCGAGAGCTACCGGCCGCCACACTTCGCGGTGCGGGTGCTGAAGCCCTCGTCGTTATGGCTTGAGATCCCGTTCAGCCTGCCGCTCGACCTGCTGCGCTCGCCGGTTGAACTCCTGCACGTGCAATTGCTCGCGCCACCGCTTTGCCCGGTGCCCTTCGTGCAGACCATCAACGACATCGCGTGGGAAACCCATCCCGAGGTCTTCCCACGCTCGGTGCGCCTGCGGCTCAAGCTGCTGGTGCCGGGTTCCGCGCGGCGCGCACGGCGCATCATCACTGTCTCGGAATACTCGAAAGGACTCATCTGCGAACGTTACGGTATCGCGCCCGAGCGCATCGATGTGACACCCCATGGCGTGACCGCCGGCTATCGCCCCGTGACCGACGCGGACACGCTGGCGGCCGTCCGTCAACGTTATGGGCTCGAAAGGCCTTTCGTGCTGCACGTCGGTAAGCTGCAGGCGCGCAAGAACCTCGTGCGTCTCGTGCAAGCCTTTCGTCGCGGTGTGGTGGCAGCCGGCCTGCCGCACATGCTGGCTTTGGTCGGACCGCGAACCTGGACATCGGAAGACATTTTCCGGGCCATCGAAGACGAGCAGGTGCAGGATCGTGTGTGCGTCGTCGGCGAGGTTCCGATCGAAGATCTGCCGGCGCTGTACAGCGCCGCCGACTTGTTCGTGTTTCCGTCGCTGGCCGAGGGTTTTGGCCTGCCGCCCCTCGAAGCGATGGCCTGCGCCACTGCGGTGGTGTCCTCCTCGGCGAGTTCACTACCCGAGGTGGTGGGTGACGCTGGCGTGCTGTTCGATCCCTATGATGTCGACGCGCTGGCCGAGGCCATGGTCGAGGTGCTGCGTAACGATAGCCTGCGCGCTGCGCTCGTGCAGCGCGGGCTGGCGCGCGCGACCTTGTTCTCGAACGAGCGCATGACACGCCTGACCATGGCGACCTACGCAGCGGTGCGTGCCGAGCTCGCGTGAATCGGACGAGGCGCGACGCTCAGCGATCGGGCGCTGCGTAGTAGCGATGATAGGGATGGTCAGACATGCCGAGCTGCTCCTCGTCCAGCCGGTTCATGACGAAGCCGAGCATCTTCGCCCCGGCTTTCTCCAGCCGCGCCTTGGCCAGCTTGGCCTGCTGTTGCGAAACCGCGCCAGCGTCGACGACGAAGACCACGCCTTCGACGACGGAGGCCAGGAACAACGCGTCATTGACGGCCAGCACCGGCGGACAATCGATGATGACGAGGTCGAAACGTTCGGACACCTGACGTACAGTCTCGCCGAAGCGTTCGCGGCTGATGCGGTTGAAGTCGACACTGCCCCGTGCGCCACTGGACATGACGTTGAGTCGGACCGCACCGTCGGGATCTCGACCAGTAACCTCGATCGTCGTCATGGCCTCGGCTAGCGGCTTTGTGCCGGCGAGGTAGTCACCGAAACCCACCCGGTTGTCGCGACCGAAGATTTGGTGGACACGCGGCCGGCGCAGATCGGCGTCGACCAGCAGCACCTGCTTGCCGGCCATCGCTGCGGTCAGCGCGAGCATCGTCGCGAGCAGAGTCTTGCCTTCCTCGGGCTGCGTGCTGCAGATCATGATCGAGCGCGGCAGGCCGCTCTGATTACTCAGACTGAGGCTGCTCAGCAGGGTCTCGTTGGCCTGCGCGAGCGCGCGATCCGAGCGCATTACTTGCAGCAGCTGGTCGGCGCTTGCTGTGCCGTTGATGATAGTGTGGCTGTCTTTTGTCATCGCTGATTTGTCGACGCTGTGGCGCAGGCATGCGCGGCAATCTCCGCCACGATGCCCGCGATTGAAGCATCGATCCTATGCTTGGGTTGGTAGCCGAACGTGTGTTGGGCAGCACTGATGTCGGCAATGGAATAGCGCAACTCGCCCGCGACGGGCTCTACATAGCGCACGCTGGCCGCGCTGGCCATCGCGTTGCTGACCTGTTGGTAGAGGCTGTTCACGCTGGTCGCACGTCCGGTGCCAATGTTGTAGGTGCCCGCTGCCCGCCCGGGTTCGAGCGCAAGCGCGAACGCGCCAGCAACGTCATCGACGTGCACAAAATCGCGGCACTGCTCGCCGTCACCGAAGATAGTCACATTGCGGCCAGCGAGTATATCGTTGACGAAGATCGTGACCACGCCGACATAGGGGCTGAAGGTTTGTCCGGGCCCGTAAGTGTTGAACAGGCGCAGCACACCGCCAGACACGCCGGCCTGGGCACACATGAGCTTGACGAGCTGTTCCGCTGCGAGCTTCGACACGCCGTAGGGCGAGGCGGGTTGCGTCGCATGGGACTCGTCTAGCGGGCGCGCGTCGGCGCTGTCGGCGTAGACTGCCATCGACGAGGCCAGTACGAAGCGGCGCACTGTGCCTGCATTGATAGCCCCGCGCAACACACTCGCGGTGCCGACCAGGTTGACTGAAGCGTCCTCAACCGCGAACTCGAAGGACGAACGGATGGCGACGCGGGCAGCGAGATGGGCGACCGCGTCGCAACCTGCGAGTGCTTCACGCACGACACCCGCATCGCGGATGTCCCCGATCACGAGGTGGGCGTCGCCAGGTAGGCGTTCGCGTCGCCCGACGCTCAGATCGTCGAGCACCACGACCTCGTTGCCGCGCTCCAGGAGTGTGCCGACCAGCCTCACGCCGATGAAGCCGGCACCACCGGTTACACACACGCGCTGCCGCGGCTCAGCCATCCTCTGGATCCTCAAGCAGCGCGGTCGAGCAGTCGAGCACGCCGTGGGGCGTGACGATCGCGTGTCGCAGAGGATGGCGAAGCGTGACTTCGGTGTCCTCGAAAATCAGCGAATCGTGGATGTCTATTGAATTCGACACTTGTACGCGCGCGCCGATCACGCTGCGCTTGACCCGCTCGGGCGCGACCAGCGTCGCGGTCGAATCGACCAGCGCACCACCGAAGCTGCCTTTGGCCTCGCGCAGGTTGATCGCAAGCAGATCGTAAGGATTGGTCAGGTTCAGATCCTCATCGACGACCTCGGCCGTGCAGACACGATGCCCGTCGTCGATCATCACTTGGATGCTCTCGGTCAGCTCGAACTCGTTGCGCATCGCTGTACGCGGGGTGCGGCGCACGGCATCGAAGACCGTAAGGTCGAACACGTAGAGCCCGACACCCTTGACGCTGCTCGGCGGGTGTCGGGGCTTCTCGATCACGCGGGTGACTAAGCCGTCCTCGCCAAGAATCACGGAGAAGTTGCGACGGATCGCTTCCAGATCTGGCTCGTGCTTGGTGGCGAGCACCGCTGCTGCTTCGCGTTCGAAGAAAGTCACCACTAGTTGCGCAAGCCGAGGCGCTTTGAAGTAGACGTCGCCGAGGAACAGCACGAAAGGACGATCGAGGGCCGCTTCGAGATGGCCGACAGCATGGGCGAGCCCGAGTGCTTCGACTTGTTCGACATACTGCAAGCGCACGCCGAGCGCGTGGCCGTCACCCAGCACCTTGGTAATCTCGTAGCCCTTGTGACCGATCAGGATCACGATGTCCGTGATACCGATGTCGCGCATCATTTCAATCTGGTAGGTGATGAGCGGCTTATTGCAAATAGGCAGTACAGGTTTTGGATAGGAGCTGGAGAACGGCCACATGCGCGAACCGCGCCCGGCCGCCAGTATCGCGCCCATCATTCGCCCGTCGGCGATGGTCTTGGCATCCGTGCTGGCGGCGAGATGTGTGCTCACGGACGACCGGGCTCCGCTTTCTCGAGCCTGAATTGGCGCCATTTCCAGCGCAGACGATCGATACCGATGACCAGCATCGTACGCGCAGCCAGGCACAGCCAGACCAGCGGCGCCAAGGGCGTAGCCAGGCCGTGCAGGCGGTGTTTGCGGTAGAACAGGTAGGCGCCCCGGTGGAAGTCGACGACCATGCGCGCATTGAGACGGCCCTTGTGTCCGGCCAGTGACTCATCGTGGATGACTTTGGCCGCCGGTACGTTGTAGACCTTGTAACCGGTGGCGTGGATGCGGGCGCACAGATCGGCATCCGACCAGTAGACAAAGAACGCCTCGTCGAAGCCGCCGATCTGGTCATAGACCGCTCTGCGCATCATAAAGCTCGCGGCGGAATGCCAATCGATTTCAAACGGCTGCTCCATGTCGCGGCGGTCATTCATGAGATCACGACGGGCGATGGGGTTGTTGGGGAAGAGGCGGGTGAGAATGCCACGGCGCGAGAACACGCCGCTCAAGGCGCGTGGAAAGCGCCTCACCGCGTATTGCAGCGAGCCGTCCGGATTGTAGAGATTACTACCGGCCGCACCGACGTCCGCTCGCCCGTCGAGAAAATCGAGCATCTTGTCGAGTGCGCCCTCCAGCATGCGCGTATCGTTGTCCAGCGCGAGTAGTAGCGGCGCGCGCGCGCAGTTTCTAACGGCGGCGTTGAAGGCGCGGCAATAGCCGAGGTTCGCGTTGCCGCGCATGAGCGTGACGTTGGGAAATCGTGCGGCGATGAGGTTCGCGGTGCCGTCGCCCGAGGCATTGTCGTACACGATTATTTCGAACGGTCGGCGAGTCGGATACGCGTAAATCGATTCGAGACAGGCCAACATCCGCGGGCCGCCGTTGTAGTTGACGATTACGATCGACAGTTCGGGTGCTTCGTTCGAGCTCATGCGTTGGTTGTGCGTGCTGTGCCGTGTTGGGGACCCGTGGCAGCAGTCGGCCCGCGAGCTTCAGCGTTTTGCCCTTCTCTACGTTGGCGCAAAACAATAATCGAACGGTTCCATGAGCGCTAGGACTTCGTCGTTCGCAGAGGTGGTAAATGCGCTTCATCGCGCAGGCTATACTGCCGCTCGCTGCGAACTCGCCGCACGCGGCGCCGGCATCGATGCGCCGCCCAGGAGCCGTGCACTGTCATGAAATTCACTCAGCTTCCTCTCGCCGGCGCGCGACTCGTCGACCTTGAGCGCCATGGCGACGAGCGCGGATTCTTCGCCCGCGTGTTCTGCGCGCGCGAGTTCGCCGCGCAGGGCCTGTGCACGCAATTGCTCCAACTCAGCACCTCGATGAGCGTTGCCCGACATACGCTGCGCGGACTGCACTACCAGTTGCCGCCCCATGCCGAGACCAAGCTCGTGCGCTGCCTGGCGGGCGCGCTATACGACGTGATCGTAGATTTGCGTCCCGACTCCGAGACCTACGCTCAAAGCTTCGGCGCTGAACTGAGTGCGGCCAACCGCACCATGATGTATGTGCCTAAAGGTTTCGCGCACGGTTTTCTCACACTGACCGAGAACACTGAGATCCTGTACTTGATGGATGAGTTCTACGCCGCCGAAAGCGGCCGCGGATTGCGCTGGAATGACGCCGGCCTCGGTATTGCCTGGCCGGCGCCGCCGGCGCTGGTGTCGGCGCGGGATGCGGGCTACCCCGACTTCGACCGCGAAGCGCATCGCGCACTGCTGCGCACGCTGGGCTGACGGTCTGCGGCATCAGGCCGACGGACGCGAAACGTCGTCCGGCGGTCGGGCTGAATGTCGAAAGCGTGACGCGCTACGGCCTGACAGCTTGATCTGGATATCCGACGCGTTCAGAGTAGCCAGCCACGGTCCAGCCACGGCTGGACGGCGACGAATCGCTGCCGGATACGCAAGAGCCCATGAAGAAAATCTCCATACAAGCGACTTCTCAGCCGCCGAATGTGCCGACGACCGGCGGCTCTGACTGGAGCAAACTCGCGCGCCGGGTGTTCGGCCGCCACACGGCCTATAACCGGCTTGCACGGCATTTCGATCTGCTGATTCGCTACGGTCAGCCGCGCAAGCTGGTCAATATCGCGCGCGCCGAAATGGCGCGTTTGCGCGGCGACATCGAAGTCGCCTCGTTCCCCTTCATCTATACCGTCGACATCGGCAACGTCTGCAACCTGCGATGCCCGCTGTGCCCGACGGGTACCAACGATCTGCAACGCACGCAGGGCTTCATGCGTCTCGCCGAGTTCGAAACGATCCTGGCGAAGATCAAGCCCTATGCGATCGAAGTCGTGATGCACAACTGGGGTGAACCGTTTCTCAACCCCGACTTCCTCGACATCGTGCGCGCAGCCAAGCGCGCGGGCATAGGCACGGCCGTCTCGTCTAATCTCAATCTCGTTCATCGCGGCCAGGATTACCTGCACCGCGTTGTCGATTCCGGGCTCGACAACCTGGTGGCGTCAATCGACGGGACGACGCAGGACGTGTACCACCATTACCGTCGCGGTGGGGATCTCGCGCACGTCCTCGACAACCTGCGCGAAATGATCCGCTACAAGCGCTCGATAGGCAGCTCGACACCGACGATCGAGTGGCAGTTCATCGTCATGAAACACAATGAGCACCAGATCGATGAGGTCCGGCGCATGGCCAGCGAGATCGGCGTCGACCGGGTGCGCTTCACCAGCGCCGGCATGCCGTTTGACGACCTTGCCAACGAGACGCTGGGGGACGAATGGTTGCCGAGCAATCCCGACTACCGCAGTTACGACCCGGCGGTCATCAATCGTAAGGGCTATTTGTTCGACGAGAAGTGTTTCTATCTATACCGCGCCATGACCGTCAATCCGCGTGGCGAGATTGCGCCGTGCTGCGTCGTCCAT
>JANMJF010000297.1:0-2123 GCA_031371245.1 Pseudomonadota bacterium
GGGCGGCCGATGGATATCGAATGGGCGCGCGACGGCAATGACGGTCAGCTCTATATCGTGCAGGCGCGGCCCGAAACCGTGCAGAGCCGCAATGGCCAGGTCATCGAACGTTTTGAGTTGAAGGAGGAGGGTGAAATCCTCGCCGAAGGCCGTTCTATCGGCCAGAAAATCGGCAGCGGCATGGCGCGTGTGATCGCGAGCGTCGAGCAGATGGACGCTCTGAAGCCGGGCGATGTCTTGATCACCGATATGACCGATCCCGACTGGGAGCCGGTCATGAAGCGCGCCGCCGCGATCGTCACCAACCGCGGTGGCCGCACCTGCCAAGCCGCCATCATCGCGCGCGAACTGGGCGTGCCGGCCATTGTCGGCTGTGGCGACGCCACCGAGCGGGTGACCGACGGCGAAGTCGTGACGGTGTCCTGCGCCGGCGGCGATACCGGTTTCGTGTATCGCGGTGCGTTGCCTTTCACACGCGAAGAAATCGCCTTGAACGCGATGCCCGAGCTCAAGGTCAAGATCATGATGAATGTCGGCAATCCCGACCGCGCGTTCGCGTTTGCCAGCCTGCCCCATCGCGGCGTGGGCCTGGCACGGCTCGAATTCATCATCAACCGTATGATTGGCATCCATCCGCGTGCACTGCTCGAATACGCGACGCTGCCGGATGATCTCAAAGCGACGATTACGCCCTTGATCGCAGCCTATCCAAGCCCGCGTGAGTTTTTTGTGCAGCGTTTGATCGAAGGTATCGCGACCATCGCCGCGGCGTTTGCGCCGCAGCCGGTGATCGTGCGGTTGTCGGACTTCAAGTCCAACGAATATGCCAACTTGATCGGTGGTCAACGCTATGAGCCGCGTGAAGAGAACCCGATGCTGGGTTTCCGTGGCGCGTCGCGCTATGTGGCGGATTCCTTCAAGCCCTGCTTCGAAATGGAGTGCGAGGCCTTGCGCTATGTGCGTGAGCAGATGGGCCTGAGCAATGTCGAGGTCATGGTGCCCTTTGTGCGCACCGTAAGCGAAGCGGCTGATGTGGTGGCGCTGCTGGCTGACAATGGTCTGCGTCGCGGCCTGCATGGCCTGCGCATTATCATGATGTGCGAACTGCCGTCGAATGCCTTGCTGGCGGAGGAATTCCTCGCGCACTTCGATGGCTTTTCCATCGGCTCCAACGATCTGACGCAGTTGACGCTCGGTCTCGATCGCGATTCCGGCCTGGTGGCCGATCGTTTTGACGAACGCAACGCTGCGGTCAAGATGCTGATGAAGCGTGCTATCGATGCCTGCCGCGATGCCGGCAAATACATCGGCATCTGCGGTCAAGGCCCTTCGGATCACGAGGACCTCGCCGAATGGTTGCTCGATCAGGGCATCGAGAGCATGTCGCTCAACCCCGATACCGTCGTGCGCACCTGGCTCGACTTGGCGAAACGCTAGCGGATCGTCCAATGACGTTGTTGGGTCAGGCGCCCAGCAGCTTCAGCTGATCCTCAAGTACGGTGCGCTCATGAGCGCTGAGTTCAGCTTCCGACAGCCGCAATTCAACCAGTGAGCGCGGAATCAAACCACGGATCATCAGACGGCGCTTTTCTTCCGGCAAGATGGTTTCGCGAAAGAAGATGTCTCCGACCGGGATCACCCGGCTCTCGACTATCAATGAGACTTCGCCGAGCAGCGCGCGAAAACCGTTATAGGGGCGCGCCAGCCGATCTTCGGCAAAATCAATCTGCGCGACGCCGTCGTTGTAAATCGCGCGCACTTCTTTTTTGTAACGCTCGATGACCACCGAATTGACCGTCGCTTCGATGCGATCTTCGATGTTCTGCAAGCGGCGCGTGAGCAGATGCTGCAATACTTCGAGCAGGGGTCGCGAACGCGGCACGTGCAGGTAGACAGCCAGCAGGTCTTTGATGCCGAGCTGCTGATAGATGTCGCTGGTGAAGGCGACGTTGCGCTCGTGGGCCAGCGTATCGTAGGTTTCGAAGCCCAGCACCGCGAGCACGTCCGACAATTCCTGGATGCGGGCATTGAAACCGATCGCACAGATCAGTTGTGCATAGGTAAGCCCGAGGCTTTTGGCGATCTGGCGGGTGCGGGCCACGCCACCGCCCGGTCGTTCCGGC
>JANMJF010000305.1:0-2366 GCA_031371245.1 Pseudomonadota bacterium
CGCTCAGCGGTTCGGCGCTGCGTTGATAGGCGGGCTGCGGCGTGAGTGTCCGCCGCCGTGCCGCCAGCAGTCGATACAACAAGTAGGCAACCCCCGCGAACAGCGCGATGTCCATGAAATTGATGTTCTCGAAAGCGCCACCGAACAACAGCGAACCCAACAAGCCGCCGATGGCGAGGCCACCGAGTATGCCCATCAGCCCACCACGCCGGCTGAGGCCATCGCGTACCGACGTATTGCGCGCCATGGCCTGCGCCTGGCTGGCCGAGGGCGCGGCCGGCATGGCATTGGCTTGGCGCTTAAAGGTCGAACCGTAGGAGGCGCGACTACCGAACGAGGCGCCACCACCGAAACGCTTGGCCTCGGCGTCGGAAATCGGGCCGATGCTCAAAAACAGTCCAAGCAGGAGGGAAAACAAAAGGCCGAATTGTTTGTACATCGTTACGTGCTCTCACAGAAGGATGGAGTGGCTGCAGGCCGGCTACTATGGCAGTTCTGTCTGCAATCTCAAACAAAGGTTCCCCGCCCGCAACGCGGTGCAGGGTAGCCGCTCGGCGATGATCCAGCTCTTCCTCACTCGCCGCTGCCAGCGTATCTTCCGTGCAGCATCAATCAGGCGCCGCTGCACAGCGGTCGAGGGCTGTTTCTCACGCCCACGCCGAGGAGCAATACACCCGTCGGTCATGCGTTTCTCTACCTTGATTTTCGCCATGCTGCTAGCGGTGTTGGCCGTCACTGCCCGCGCGTCCGATAGCAGCGCGCCCTGTACCGCCGCGCCCGCTGCCTGCACGGAATGGATCGCGGTCGGTGGCGGACCGGCACGCGCGCTCATCTACCGTTCCTATTCGCTCGATGTACGCAATGCACACATCACGCGACTGCTGGTGATGGTGCACGGCAAGAACCGCGATGCCGACCACTACTTCAGCACCGCCATGGCCGCCGCGTTTCTCGCCCATGCCATGGCAGACACCGTGGTGGTGGCACCCTTCATGGCGTCCTCGCACCCCGATTGCGGCGACCCGGTCACACCGCCGCAACTCGACTTCAGTTGCGTTGGCGACAGCTGGCGCGCTGGCGCCGCCGCAGTAAACGATCCACAGCTGACCTCTTTCGATTTTGTCGATGCGATCCTGCGCAAAGCCGCCACCAGCGGCGTGTTCCCCAATCTGCGCCGCATTGTGGTAGCCGGCCATTCGGCCGGTGGGCAGTTCACCCTGCGCTACGCGATGAGCAACAAGCTGCACGACGAGCTCGCTATCGAGCTGTCGTACGTGGTCGCCAATCCATCCAGTTATCCGTGGCCCGATACGGCGCGACCGCTGCCCGTCGACGACGCACATCCCGGTGTGGCCGAGCAGGCCTGGGGCGACGAATTGCCCCATGCGCGCTTCAAGTACGGCGCGGTCGACGCCGCACAATGTCCAGATTTCAATCACTGGCCATTTGGACTGGAGGGCCGCACCAGCGGTTATACCCGCGACATCGAAAGTCGACGACTCATCGACCAACTGGCGCGACGACCAACCACCTATGTGCTTGGCCAAAGTGATGTGCTGCCCGTGGCTGGCTTCGATGCTTCGTGCGCGGCGATGATGCAGGGCCCGACCCGCCGCGCGCGCGGTGAAGCCTTCGTCGCCTATGTTCAGCAGCACTGGCACGCACGTCACACCGTGCGCATCGTGCCCGACTGCGGACACAACGCGCGTTGTGTGTTCACCGCCGAAGAAGTACTACCGATTTTATTTCCCGCCATCGGCACTGCCACCGCTAGCGACAACGACGGCACGGCGCAGCAGGGCTGGTGACATTTCTGAAATGTCGCCGAGGAATGCCCGCATGAATTCCGACCTACAATGCGCCGGCGTTGACCATCAGGCCTAGCCGCCATGCCGCTCTCACGCCGTATCTTGTTCGCCTTCGGCTTCATCAGTGTGCCGCTGGCGAGCGGCGGGCTGTCGCTGGTCTTGTATCTGACGCCCTATTACGCCGCAGTGTCGGGTATGAGTCTCGCCATGATCGGCTCGATACTGAGTCTTACCCGTGTCGCCGATGTCTTCATCGACCCTTTGATTGGCGCGGCTTCTGATCGCACGCCGGCACACTTTGGCCGACGTGGGCTGTGGATCGCCCTCGGTGTGCCGGTGATGGCGCTCGCGACGCTGGCCGTGTTCGCACCGTTAACGACACCTGGCCCGCTCTATCTGTTTTGCGCTGCCGGCGCACTCTATCTCGGCTGGACGTTGATCAGCATTCCGCTCGCGGCGTGGGTCGCGGAATTATCCGATGACTATCACCAACGTTCACGTCTGACGGGCGCGCGTACCTGGGGCGGCATCGTCGGCGCGCTACTCGCGATCCTTGCA
>JANMJF010000337.1:0-1883 GCA_031371245.1 Pseudomonadota bacterium
AGTTCTTCGGCGAAATAGCGGCCCAGGGTCCGGCCGGTCACGCGCCGCACCACTTCGCCGACCAGATGGCCCTGATTGAAAGCGTGATAACCGGAGGCTGTGCCGCGCGGCCACCACAGTGGCTGGGCGGCCAGCATGGCGGTCGATTTCGGCAGATCGTAGATATCTTCGAGTGTGACTGGCTGCGCCCAGGCGGACACGCCCGAGGTGTGGGCCAGCAGATCGCGCACTAATACGCCTAGCTTGCCGTTGGCGGCGAATTCCGGCCAATAACGCGCGACCGGCGCGTCGAGGTCAATGAGTCCCCGATCGGCCAGCACCAGGGCGGTGAGATTGGTCATGGTCTTGGTCGTCGACCAGACATTGGTGATGGTGTGTTCGCCCCAGGGGCGGGTGCGTTCGGTGTCGGCCCATCCGCCCCACAAGTCGACGACTGTGTGACCCTTGACGATGACCGCGACCGAGGCGCCGAGATCCTCACCGCAGGCGAGACTGGCGGCCAGCACCTCGCGCATTGCGCCGAAGGGCGCGGCGCATGAACCCTGTACTTCAGACATCTGTTATCTCTGCGGTTGTGGTTGTCGTTATTGGCGAGAACGCGCGTTACGGGAACGCCGCGTGCCGGTATCAGGCCGCGACCGTGTGGGCATTGAGTGCGCTCTCGGTGGCGGGGTCGCCCTTCACACGTGTATGCATCATGACGCGCTCCTCGCGATAGTCGTAGGGACGCGCGCGGTGTAACAGGCAACGGTTGTCCCACACCGCAACGTCGCCCACTTGCCAGTGATGGGTATAAACCCGCAGTGGCTGACAGATGAAGGCATTCAATTGTTCGATCAAGGCCTCGGCCTCGGCTGGTTCCAGGCCGGGAATGCTGGCGGCATGGCGACCGAGGTAGAGCGCCGATCGGCCGGTCACCGGGTGCACTTTCACCAACGGTCGCAACGGTGGTTCACCGTCGAAAAAGCCATAGCCGGCCCCGACCTCAACCTGGTGGCCAAGCTTGGCTTGCGAGTAGAAATAGGAATGGTAGGCGCAGAGTTTGGAGACCCGTGCCTGGGTGGCGCTATCGAGGGCGTCGTAGGCCGCGCGTGCGTCGGCCCATTCAGTGTGACCGCCGGCCGTCGGCAGGACATGTGCCGACAACACCGAGGCCTTGGCTGACACCGGCACATAGGAACTATCGGTATGCCAGCCCTCGTTGCCGCGCAGCAGTTGCATGCGGTGGGAGTTTTCCGCCAGCAGGGCACCGTCCGGCCCCTTGTTGGCGACTGGTATGGTCTGCATGCCTTCCACCAGCACTTCGATGTCGCCGAAGCGCAGCGCGAAGTCGAGTTGCGCCTTGGCGCTCAAATGCTGGGCCGGGAAAAACAGCACGCCGTATTCATAAAATGCCGCTTCGATATCCTGCCACTGCTGAGTGCTGAGATGGGCGAGATTGACACCGGTGATGACGGCGCCGAGGGTAGTGTCGGTGGGGCGCAAGGTCAGAGACATAGGGGGCTCCTGCGGCGATGGGCACGAGCGCGGAGTATAGGCAGAAGCGCGCGTCTCTCGTCATGCCGCAATCGGGCAGGTGGCGCGCCAGCGAGCAACCCGTGTTTTGGCCGGAAAGGGTAGACTCAGCTGACCAACCCACCACTATTCGAGGAACGCACCATGGAATTTTCGGGCCATTGTTATTGCGGCAACATCCAGTACCACGTGTCAGGCGAGCCGGTCATCAAGCTGCAGTGCCACTGCCGTGAATGCCAGTATTTGGCGGGCGGTGGTGCGAACTTCACCATCGGCATGCCGGCGGCCGGCTTCAAATACACCAAGGGCACGCCCAAGCAGTTCGCGCGCGGCGATCTCGCTAACGCGGTGACGCGCGAGTTCTGTGC
>JANMJF010000338.1:0-3997 GCA_031371245.1 Pseudomonadota bacterium
CTGTATTGATCGGGCAGTTGGCCGAAGAATAGATAGCCGGTGGTCGTCGACCACATCAGCTGCATGAACAGCAGGGGCGCGATGAACGACGCACTCGACCACACATAGGCGCGGATCAAACACCATTGGCTGATGGCGCCGAGTACCCCCAGCGCGGTGAGCATCAAAATTTGCTTGGTGCTGATGCTCGATGGCCAGCCGCCCCACCAGCCTTGCAAGGGTAGCAGCGCGGCTGAAATCACCACACTGACGGCGGCCGAGATGAACATGGTGGTGAAGGAGTTGTCGAGCTGCGCGAGGTGGCGCGTCAGTAGCTGGAAACTGACATTGCACACCACCGTGAGCAAGGCGAACACCACACCCACGTGATCGAGCTGACTGCCGGGACGCACCAGTACCAGCATGCCGAGAAAGCCGATGCCTGCGCCTAGCCAGCGCACCGGTCCAACCTTCTCGGCCAATAGACGACCGGCCAGTAGCATGACGATGAAGGGTGCAATGAAGTTGATGGCGGTCGCTTCGGCCTGCGGTAGCCGGAACAGTGCCGTGAAGAAGAACAGCGTGAAGCCTGCCATTGAAAGCCCGCGCCACAACTGCAGGGCGAAGTGTCCCGTGACGAACAGTTGCGCGCCCATGCGCGGTCCAAGTACCAGTAGCATCAATGCCGCCTGGCCGGCGTGGCGCACCAATGCAATGAGCGGGATGCCCATGTCGCGGGACAAAGTCTTGCCGGTTGCGTCGAGCAGCGCGAAGAGCGTCTGCGCGCCGATCAGCAGGGCGAGTGCGCGCAGCGGATGAAAGCTCGAGGTAAGGGGCGCGCTCATACTCGCACCCGCATAAGGTACTCACACCACGCGTTCCGCGTGCCACCTACTCCCATTGCATGAGGAAGGCCGCGATATCGCGAATATCGCGCTCGTCCTTTGCGTTCAGTGGTTCGGCGAAGGGCGGCGGCATGGGTGAACGGGGCTTCTTGATGAAGGCCACCAGCTCGGCCTCGGTCATCTTGTTCTTGACCTTGGTCAGATCAAAAGGACGCCAGGACTTACCGTCGGCACCATGACAGGCACCACACAGACCGAAAAAGAGATCCCGTCCGTGTTTGATATCGGCCTTCTGCGTCGCGACTTCCCTGGCCAGTATGGCGGCGGGTAGAGCCATTACTACGATGCTCGGGCGACCGTTCGCGCCGTAAACGCTGCGCGATACGTTGCCGGACGTGAAGGCAACATACTGCTTACCGCGAGTTTCGTAGGTGATGACGCCGCCGGATAGTGAGCCGCCGGTGGCGACGCTCTTCAGCACCTTGCCGTTATCGCTGTCGAAGGCGAAAAAGTTGCCGGCGTTGTCGCCACCCATGACGATGCCGCCGGCGGTTGATGTGATACCGGACAACACCGCCGCGTCTGCGTGGTATTGCCACGCCACCTTGCCGGTATCGGCGTCGAGCGCGGTGAACCAGCCGCTGGCCGTGCCGACACCGCTCCAGCTGCCGCCGTAGTTGGTGCCGCCCGCGACCGGTTTGGTGCCCGATTCCCGAATGAACATCGAGCAGTAATCGAGCGCGCCGACGAACAGACGATTGCGCTCGGGATCGAAAGCCGGGCCATTCCACTCCACGCCACCCGACACACCGGGGCAAACTTTCACCCCTTCTTCGGTCGGTTGCGGCGGATTCTCGTCGACCGTCGTGACCGGCGTCTTGGCTACCAGCTTGTGGGTGGTGCGATCGACGATGTGCACATAGCCGTCCTTGCCACCGGCCGCGACCATGGCTTGGTGCGCGCTATTGCGATAAAGCACGGGCGCGGACGCGAGGTCATGATCAAGACCGTCGTTGGGCGCGAGTTGATACCACCACTTCAATTTTCCCGTGCGCGCATCCAGCACTAACACGCAGTTGGTGTAGAGATTAGCGCCGGGCCTGTCGCCGGGCGCGAAATCCGGCACTGGGTTGCCGATCGGAATGAAGAGTTCCGCAGTGCCGGGATCAAGCGCGAAATGCGACCAGGTGCCGCCACCGCCGCTGCCGTTGTTCCACACGGTGTTCTGCCAGGTTTCCGATCCCGGCTCGCCCGGCAACGGCACGCTGTAGAAACGCCAAACCTCGCGACCGGTGTCGGCATCGTAGGCGATGATGCGACCACGCACGCCAAACTCGGACACCGCCGTGCCGACGATCACCAGACCGTTCCAAGCCAAGGGCGCGCCGGACACGAGCTCACCATTGGCGGGATCACCGACTACGTTGGACCACAGCTCCGCGCCGGTCGCGGCGTCGAGCGCGATGACGCGGCCGTCGCCAGTGCCGCGATACAGCCGACCGGCGTAGTAGGCGACGCCGCGATTGACCGGGAAGGGGGTGCTCTTGTCGGCGCGATAGCTGCGCCGCCACTTGACTGCGCAGGTGGCCGGATCGAGAGCGATGGTGTCGGTGATCGTCGTCGCGTACATGACGTCGCCGATCACGATAAGGCCGGCCTGGAAGGAACCGTGATCCTCGATGCGGATGCGGCACACTTCGGCCAGTTCGGCGGCATTGCCGGTATTGATCTGGCGCAACATGGAATAGCGCTGGCCATCGAGGGACTTGTTATAGCTGCCCCATTCGCCGCCGACGCTGAAGGCGGGCGGCGCGGCGCCGCCCTTGTCGGCGGCCGAGGCGCCGGCTGCGCATACGCTCATTAATCCGAATAAGGTGGCGCGCGCCGCGCCCCTTATGGACTGGCGCGTGGTCTGGTATGTCATGAGCCCTCCTCCCCAGGAAGTTGATGCAGCCACGCTTCGCAGGCCTGGCAATGGCTGGCGATTGTACCGCGCTGACGTGGTGCGTCACCGCCGCATGCGGGCCGGCATTTCATGCGCGTCACAGGCCGGCCCGGCGCGGCGCAGGATGTCAGTCACCGGGTCATCGCACCACGCGCGGGTGACGACATCGGCGTGTTCTACCGCGCCATCGAGCGGCACCAGGCAAACCGTGCCCGCCCCTAGCTGCGGCTTTAAACCGAGCGAATAAGGCCGACCTTGTTGCTCTAACAGCGCACGCAGACGCAGGTTGCCGGTCCGCGTACTGTGGGTATAGGCGCTGACCAGAAAAGCGACGCGCTGGCGTTGGGCCACCCAGGCGGCAAACAGCGCTTCGTGATCATAGAGCGCATCGAGCAGCACCACGCCGCGCACACGCTGCTGGGCGCGGCCGACGCTCAGCGCGGCGGCGGCCGCACAATAGCCGCCGCTATAGGCGATGACGATCACGCTGGCGTGTTGTAACAGGCTGGTCTGCCGGTGTTGTCCATTACGCATGAGCTCGAGGCGTTCGAGGCCGCGCGTTGCTTCGTCGAGAAAGGCACGGAACAGGCCGCGCACGGCGAAACGTCCGGCACTGGAATCCGCAGCATCGAGCGCGAACTGCGGCGCGATGAGCACCGCGTTGATATCGGCCTCGCGCACTTGGCGCAGCAACTGTTGGCGCTTGATCACATCGCGTTCCAGGCGCGCGCGATTGCCATGCAGATAGACCACCAAGGTGGCGGGGCGCGTCGCATCGAAATTCGACGGGATGGCGAGCAGTACGCGTGCTTGCGCGTAGGTTTCATCCTCCCAGCACACCTCCCCGTGGCGGGTGGTGCGGCCGCGCCGCGCGCCGTCGCGTACATCGAAGAAGGCACGATCACCCACACGACGGTCGCGACGCAGGGGAAAGGGACTGGTGGCGAAAGTTTCGAGCGCTACCACATCGTGCTGTCGGATCATGGGCGTGCGCTTCGGTCGGTGTCACACCGAGCGCGGAGTGACATCAGTTTCAGCCAGCCGCTACCGGCGGCATGGGTCGCAACAGCGCGTAAAAGGCCGGCAGCGCCAGCAGATAAAGCAGACCGGCCAGGATCAAGGCCGAACTTAAGCCAAAGGACGTCGCGAGTAGTGGCACCATGGCGGCGCCGATCACCGACATGCAACCGTTCACGCCCCACGCCCACAGAAACATCTGCTCCTTGCC
>JANMJF010000465.1:0-7386 GCA_031371245.1 Pseudomonadota bacterium
CGGCGGCCACGCCGAAGGTGGCCGCTTGGCTGTTGCGCAGAGCCTTAGTTGCGGCTCTTATCGACCAGTTTGTTCTTGCCGATCCACGGCATCATGCCGCGCAGGCGCGCCCCGACTTCTTCGAGCTGGTGAGCAGCAGCATTACGACGCTTGGCCTTGAGCACGGCGGTGCCGGTGCGGTTCTCGCCTATCCACTCGCGGGCGAATTCGCCGTTCTGGATTTCCGACAGGATCTTCTTCATCTCGGCGCGGGTCGCGTCGGTAACGATGCGCGGGCCGCGGGTGAAGTCACCGTACTCGGCGGTGTTGGAGATCGAGTAGCGCATGTCGGCGATGCCGCCTTCGTAGATCAGATCCACGATCAGCTTCACTTCGTGCAGGCATTCGAAATAGGCCATCTCGGGGGCATAACCCGCGTCGACCAGAGTCTCGAAACCGGCTTCGATCAAGGCCGTGATGCCGCCGCACAAGACCGTCTGCTCACCGAACAAATCGGTCTCGGTCTCTTCGCGGAAATTGGTCTCGATGACGCCAGCACGCGCGCCGCCATTGGCACACGCATAGGACAGGGCAATGTTTTTAGCCTGGCCAGAGGCGTCCTGATAAATCGCAATCAGGCTCGGCACACCGCCGCCCTGCTGATAGGTGGAACGCACCAGATGGCCGGGACCTTTGGGCGCGATCATGATGACGTCGAGGTCGGTGCGCGGCACTATCTGGCCGAAGTGAATATTAAAGCCGTGGGCAAAGGCCAGTGCCGCGCCCTGCTTGATGTTGGCTTGAATCTCGCTGGCATAGAGATCCGCCTGCTGCTCGTCAGGGGCCAGAATCATCACCACGTCGGCGGCCTGCACGGCCTCCGGTACGGACGCGATCTGAAGTCCGGCAGCCTGGACCTTCTGCGCACTGGACGAACCGGGCCGCAAGCCGACCACAACGTCGACGCCGGATTCCTTGAGATTGTTGGCATGCGCATGGCCCTGGGAGCCGTAGCCGATGATGGCCACTTTGCGCGCCTGGATAAGCGAAAGATCGGCGTCTTTGTCGTAATAGATGTTCATTGCCATGCTTGCGTTCCTGTCTTACGTCACTAGTTTTGAATGTCGATTGCGGGCCGACCTGTGCAGCGCGGTCAGGCTTTCAGCGCCTTGCTACCCTTCAGCAACCCGAGCGCGCCGGAGCGTGCCATTTCCATCACGTGGCGCACGCCGACCGCTTCGACGAAGTCGTCGAGACGCTGGCACGAACCACTCAGCTCAAGGGTAAAGCTGATATCGGTAACATCGACCACAGCGGCAGCGAAAATGTCGGCCAGGCGTGTGATCTCGGCGCGATGGTCGGGGCTCGCGGCACGCACCTTAACCAGCATCAACTCGCGCGCGATGTGTGGGCTCTCGTTCAGATCGACCAGCTTGATGACGTCCACCAGCTTGTTCAGCTGCTTGGTGATCTGTTCGATGATCTGCGGCGAGCCGCTGGTCACGACTGTCATGCGCGACACACTCGGGTCTTCGGTCGGCGCCACCGCCAGCGATTCGATGTTGTAGGCCCGCGCCGAAAACAGGCCGGCGACCCGCGACAAAGCGCCGGCGGCATTCTCGAGCAGGATGGAAATGGTGTGTCTTTCGTTCATGGTCAGGTCTTGCCTCAAGCCAGTTCGCGCTCGGCGGGTAGGTCGCGCTCGGTGGGAGCGAGATGCATCTCATGGTGGCCCTTGCCGGCGGCGATCATGGGATAGACGTTCTCGGTCTGGTCGGTGATGAAATCCATCAGCACCAGACGATCCTTCATCGCGAAGGCTTCCTTGAAGGCGCCTTCGACGTCACCGGGCTTCTCGATGCGCATGCCGACATGGCCAAAGGCCTCGGCGAGTTTGACGAAGTCCGGCAGTGATTCCATGTAGGAATGGGAATAGCGGCGGTCGTAGAAGAACTCCTGCCACTGCCGCACCATGCCCATATAGCGGTTGTTCAAGCTCACTATCTTGATCGGCAGGCCGTATTGCAGGCAGGTCGAGAGTTCCTGCACGCACATCACGAAACTGGCCTCGCCGGTGACGCAGGCCACTGTCGCCGCCGGGAAGGCGAGCTGCACGCCCATCGCCGCCGGCATGCCGAAGCCCATCGTGCCGAGACCACCGGAGTTGATCCAGCGACGCGGTTTGTCGAAGGGATAGTACTGCGCGGCCCACATCTGGTGCTGACCGACATCGGAGGTGATGTAGGCGTCACCGTTAGTGATGTTGTAGAGCTGCTGTATCACGCCCTGCGGTTTGATCTTGTCGCTGGTATGGTCGAAGCGCAGACAGTCGAGACCGCGCCATGCGTCGATCTGCCGCCACCATGGGTCGTTAGCGCGATCGACTGGTTTCTGTCCGTTCGCTTGCAGTACTTCGATCAGATCGCGCAGCACGTGACCAACACTGCCGACGATGGGCACGTCGACCGGCACGTTCTTGGCAATCGAGGCCGGATCGATATCGATGTGGATGATCTTGGCCGCGGGGCAGAACTTGTCCAGATCGCCGGTCACACGGTCATCGAAGCGCGCGCCGATGGCACACAACACATCGCAATGATGCATGGCCATATTGGCTTCATAGGTACCGTGCATGCCGAGCATGCCGATGAACTGCGGATCGGTGCCGGGATAAGCGCCGAGGCCCATCAAGGTGTTGGTGACGGGATAACCGAGCAGTCGCGCGAACTGCGTCAATTCTGCCGAGGCATTGTCGAGCACCACGCCACCGCCGCTATAGATCATCGGCTGGCTGGCGGTCGCGAGCAGTTGCGCGGCGCGCTTGATCTGACCCGGATGACCCTTCAGGTTGGGCTTGTAGGAGCGCAACTCGATCGATGCCGGATAGTGGTATTCGGTGACATTGGCGGTGACGTCCTTGGGCACGTCGACCACCACCGGGCCGGGCCTGCCAGTGGTCGCGATGTAGAAGGCTTTTTTAATAGTCGCCGCCAAGTCTTCGACCCGTTCGACCAGGAAATTATGTTTCACGCAGGGCCGTGTGATGCCGATGCAATCAACTTCCTGAAAGGCGTCGTTGCCGATCAGCGCGGTCGAGACCTGGCCGGTGAAGACCACCAGCGGGATGGAATCCATATAGGCGGTGGCGATGCCGGTCACGCAATTGGTGGCGCCGGGACCGGAGGTCACCAGCACCACGCCGGGCTTGCCGGTCGCGCGCGCATAACCGTCGGCGGCATGAGTCGCGCCCTGCTCGTGACGGACCAGGATGTGCTTGAACTTGTCCTGCTTGAAGATCTCGTCGTAGATGTGCAGCACCGACCCACCCGGATAGCCGAACAGGAACTCCACGCCCTCGTCGGCCAAAGCCCGCACAAAGATCTCTGCACCGCGCAGTCGCTCTGTCATAGTCGCAATCACCTTAGATCTGTTCGGGCCCTGTCTGGTCCGGGGATTAGTCGTAAACGTGGCTGTTTTCCACGCTCCGCTCCCCCGCCATCGCCGCGTTCGCGTGGTTGCGAACGAGCGCTTCGTTGACAGGCGTCGCCGTGGATGGCGACCCAACGATGGGGAACGAGCCGGGCACGCTACTGATCTTCTTGCAGGTGGTCAAGAAAAAATCACAGCGGGATTGAGAGCGCGCAAGCAGGGTGTGCGGTTGCAGGGCTAGTCCGAAGTCTTGAGAATGCCGGCCCTATAGTCGTTTCCCCTATCGTTCATTCCGATCCCACGAGCGAGGCCGCCAGACTCCATGCGCACAAGCAATATCCTCATCCCGACCCTGCGTGACGCCCCGGGCGATGCCGAGATCGTGAGCCATAAACTGATGGTGCGCGCCGGCATGATCCGCCAGCTCGCGGCGGGCATCTACACCTGGTTGCCGTTGGGCTTGCGCGTGCTGCGCAAGGTCGAACGCATCGTGCGTGAGGAAATGGATGCGACCGGTGCCCAGGAAGTCTTGATGTCTAGTGTGCTGCCGGCCGAGCTGTGGCAGGAGTCGGGGCGCTGGGACCACTACGGCCCGGAGCTGCTGCGCATCAAAGATCGCCACGACCGCGCGTTCTGCTTAGGGCCCACCCACGAAGAAGCCATCACCGACCTCATCCGCAACGTCGTCCACAGCTACAAACAGTTGCCGGCCAACTTCTATCAAATCCAGACCAAGTTTCGTGACGAAATACGGCCGCGCTTCGGCATCATGCGCGCGCGCGAGTTTTTGATGAAGGACGCCTATTCCTTCCATCTCGACTCAGCCTCGCTGGAAACAACCTATCAAGACATGTACCGCGCCTACAGCCGCATCTTCGAGCGCGCGGGCCTGCACTTTCGTGCGGTGCTGGCTGACACCGGCAACATCGGCGGCTCGAAGTCCCATGAATTCCACGTGCTGGCCGATGCTGGCGAAGACCTGATCGCTTTCAGCACCCAGGGCGACTACGCCGCCAACATCGAGATGGTGCCGGCGCCAGCGCCACATGCACCGCGCCCGGCGCCGAGCAAAGCCATGGAAAAAGTAGCGACACCCAAGGCCCACACCATCGCCGAGGTCTGTACCTTTCTCAAAGTCGACGCCGCGCAAGTCGCGAAGACCTTGCTGGTGGCGGGCGAAGATGGCGGCCTGGTGGCCTTGGTATTGCGCGGCGACCACGAGCTCAATGCCGTCAAGGCGCAAAAGATCGCGGGCGTGGCGAGCCCGCTGCGCATGGCGCGCGCCGACGAAATCGAGGCCGTGGTGAAATGCCCGCCCGGCTCGATTGGGCCCTGCGCACTCACCGTCAAAGTGGTGGCTGACAGCGCGGCGGCAGTGATGGCCGATTTTGTGTGCGGCGCCAATGTGCACGGCTTCCACCTGCGCGGTGTGAACTGGGGCCGCGATACGGCCGAGCCGGAAGTGGCCGATCTGCGCAACGCCCAGCCCGGCGACCCGAGCCCCGATGGCAGCGGTCCGCTGGACATCAAACGTGGCATCGAAGTTGGCCACATCTTCCAACTCGGCACCAAGTACTCACAAGCCATGAAGGCGCGTGTGCTGGACGACACCGGCGCCAATGTCACCCTGGTGATGGGCTGCTACGGCATCGGCGTGTCACGTATCGTGGCCGCCGCTATCGAGCAGAACCATGATGACAAAGGTATCGTGTGGCCAGTCGGCATCGCGCCCTTTGAGTGCGCGATTGCACCCATCGGCATGCACAAGTCGGAGAAGGTGAAAGCGGCGGCCGAGAAGCTCTACACGGATCTGACAGCGGCCGGCATCGATGTGCTGTTCCACGATGGCAACGAACGGCCTGGTGTGGTGTTCGCCGATCTTGAACTCATCGGCATTCCCCATCGCATCGTGGTCAGCGATCGCGGCCTCGAGGCCGGCACCTTGGAATACAAGGCGCGCAGCGCCGAGCACGCCGAGGCCATGCCGCTGGCCGAGGTGGTGGGGATGATGAAGGCGCGCATCGAAGCCGAGCGCTAGCGCTCAGCTTCGCCGGTCAGTAGTTCGGCGAGTGGTGTGCGCAGATGTTCTTCGGACCAATCGGCGAGATCGAGCAGGCGGGTGTGCAACACACGATCCGAGGCGTCGGCAGCCAGCGCGTGCACGTCTTCGCGTAACGGAAAACTCGGTGTCAGGCGTAATAAATCGAGCAAGGTGAGGCGATCGAGATCGCGCGCCAGCATCCATTCAAAGCGATCATCGCGATTTACCCAGCCGGCCACATCAAGCGTCTCCAGCGCGGCATTGATCGCGGCATAACCGAAATCGACCTCGAAGCGCAGCAGATCCCTGTCCGACAGACTCTCGCCGCGACCTTGCGCCTCGTGCAGGCGCAGCAGCACGCGATAGGTGCAGTAGAGCGGATCGTCGGCCGCCAGCACCCCGTGCTGGCGCGGACGCGGCAGACGGAAGGTGCTCAGACATTGGGTGATTTCAGCGCCGAGCAGCACGATCACCCAGGACAGATAGATCCAGGTCAGGAAAATCGGCGCGATGGCGAAGGCGCCATAAATCGCTTCCTGGGAAGGGAAGCGCGTAACGAACAGTGCAAAAGCGTGTTTGGCCAGCTCAAACAGTACGCTCGCCACCAGGCCACCGATCACGGCATGGCGTATCGGCACCGGCCGGTAGGGGATCAATTTGAAGAACAGCACGAAGGCCAGCGTGGTCGCAGTCAGCGGCAGCAAAGCGATGAGCTGGGTGCTTACATCGGCCAACTGTCCGGCCAGCAGCGGCAGCGCAATCACATAGGAGGTCAGCACCATGCCGGTACCGATCAGCACCGGACCCAAGGTCAGCACCGACCAATAAACCAGCAAGCGCACCATAAAAGGCCGGCGCCGGCGCACACCCCAGATCACATTGAAGGTCGATTCTATGGTCGACAGCATGGCGAGCACGGTCAACAGCAGCACCGTCACACCGACTGCCTGCAGACCACGAGCTTTAGCGCTGAATTCGACCAGGTAGCCACGCACCTGCTCGCCCAGCGCCGGCACAAAATTACGGAAGATGAAACTCTCGATGGCTTCGCGCCAATCCTGAAACGCGGGAAAGGCCGACAGACTGACGAACAACACGGTGAAGAGCGGTACCAACGCCAGCAGTGAGGTATAGGCCAGCGCGGCCGCCGCGCGCATGCATTGATCGGATTCGAAGCGCTGCCACAGGTAAGCGAGAAACAGCCTCAACCAGCGCGCGCGCCGCGTGATCGAAAGCATGAAATCTGCCGCAACGTCCGTCACGCGCGGCGCCCGGTGACGTTGGCCACGTAACGCCGGCCATCGCGTGTTACATCTCTGCCCATCGTTGCCGCTCCTTACGCCAACCACCCACCATGACCGTGGCGCGATTATAGCGACAGCCCTTCGCACCCCGGCGTGACTCAGCGCGCACGTGCTGCGCCGACCTGCCTACAATGCCGTGCAGGTCGCCGCGCGGTGCTGGGTCGGCCGCCGTGCAATAGCGACAAACTGTTCGAGTGAGGGCGTGATGGTCGACATTCTGATCCTCTACTACACCCGTCACGGTCATACGGCGGCGCTTGCTGACGAGATCCGCCAGGGTGTGATCGCCGTCGCCGGCTGCACCGCGCGCATGCGCACTGTCGCGCCGCTCGCCCATCGCCCCGACACCGTGCCGGCCAGCGGCCCGCCTTACGCGAGCAAGGACGATCTGCGTGAATGCGCCGGCCTGGCCTTAGGCTCACCGACCCGCTTCGGCAACATGGCCGCACCGCTCAAAGCCTTCCTCGACGACACCTCAGACCTGTGGCTGTCCGGCACGTTGATCGGCAAACCGGCGGCCGTGTTCACCTCCACCAGCAGCATGCACGGCGGCCAGGAATCGACCTTGTTATCGATGATGCTGCCGCTGTTTCATCACGGCATGTTGGTGTTGGGCGTGCCCTACAGCGAAGC
>JANMJF010000521.1:0-1865 GCA_031371245.1 Pseudomonadota bacterium
CAAGGCCGAGCGCAGCAGTGTCCCATCGTCGACCTGGGCCGCCAGCGCGGCGCGATAGTGGGCGAGTGCGGCCGGATAGTCGTCGGCCTCCTGCCGCAGGCGCGCCAGATTAGCGAGCGTGTCGGCGTCGGCCGGTTGGCATTGCAGGGCGGCCTGGAAGGCCGCTTCGGCGGCTTCGACATCGCCATGGGCAAAGCAGGCGTCGCCGAGATTTTTGTAGGCGTCCGCCCAGCGTGGCCGCAGTTGTACCGCGCGCAGCAAGAGATCCATGGCTTCACGGTGGTGGCCGCGCGCCACGGCGAGACGGCCGAGGTTATACCAGGCATCGGCATGTTCGGGCGTGAGTGTCAGCAGCGAGCGCCAGGCTTCGGCCGCGCCATCGGCATCGCCGCGCCGCTCTTTGAGCAAGGCCTCGGTGTTGGCGTAGTCGGCGTCAGACGGATTTAAGCGTCGTGCGCGCACGATGGCATCGTGGGCGTCACTGAGCCGACTGCTGGCGAGCAAGATCGCCGCCAGCATGTGCCACAAATCACCATCGGTGGTGCCGCGCGCCAAGGCGCGCCGGCAAGATCGTTCCGCCTGGGCAAGATCACCTGCGGCAAAATTTTCCGCCGCGCGCTCGGCATGTTTGCCGGCCCCGTTGGAATTTGTGCTATGAAGGCGGCTAGTCCGCGACATTCCCTTTCTCCCGCTGCGTTACACAGCGAGAGAGCAAGTAGCGTTCCAGTTTTGCGCGAAGGCGCGAGCAACGATGCAGTTCACGGCTACACTGTCGCCGCCCTTCGACATGAGGACCGCGCGGCGATGAGCATCCATAACCAGATATTCGAGTTCGACACCGACGACGCCATCGCGCACCTCGCTGCCAGCAGCGTGCGCATGCAGCGCCTCATGGCGCGCATCGGACCGTTTCTCATGGAAGTGCGACCGACACCCAATGTGTTCGCCGCACTTGCCCAGGCGGTGGTCTATCAACAGCTGCACGGCAAGGCCGCGGCGACCATCTTCGAGCGCCTGTGTCAGCTTTTCCCACGCCCCGCTGCCGGCCCGACCGCGAGCGGTCTCATGCGGCTCGACGATGCGAGCTTGCGTGGCGCCGGTCTGTCGAACAATAAGATGCTGGCCTTGCGCGATCTGGCGCAGAAGAGTCTGGCCAGGCAGATCCCGACCATCGCCCAGGCCGCCAAGCTCGACAACGACACCCTCATAGAACAACGGACCGCAGTGCGCGGCATTGGCCGCTGGACAGTCGAGATGTTTCTCATGTTCCGTCTCGGCCGCCCTGATGTGCTGCCGGTCGACGACTTCGGCGTGCGCAAAGGCTATGCGTGCGCCTTCGGCAAGAAGGAGATGCCCGCGCCGCGTGATCTGGCGCGCTATGGTGAACGCTGGGCACCCTATCGCACGGTCGCGAGTTGGTATCTATGGCGGGCGGCGGATATCGGCTGAATCGTTCTCTCCAGCACTACTTGTCCAAGGTTCTGGCAGATTTGGCCGCGCATGTTGCGATCTGCCGCATAGTTCCAGCAAACGCTCACCTGCCCAGCTCAGCGCGCGGCTAAGCTCTCGGTGCTAACAATGAAGAGGGCTTGGTCATGACTGTCATCAAACATCTCCTGAGTGCAAGTGCCTTCGGCCTGATGCTCGCCATCCACTCCGCCTTGGCCGCAGACACCGGTATCGATCGCGCCGCCAATGGCACGGTTCAGGCAGTCACCGCGCCGGTCAAAATCGTCGAAGGCGTGAATGACGAATCGAGAAAGAATGGCCCGGTGTCTGGCGTCGTGGTCGGTACTGCCAAGGGCACGGTCAACGCTGCCGGTGCGGTCATCGAAGGCGGCGTGAATGTCGGTGTCGGCGCGGTC
>JANMJF010000533.1:0-2179 GCA_031371245.1 Pseudomonadota bacterium
CCTTTCCAGGGCGGCATAGAGCTTGGGCACGTCATCGATGATCTCGGTCACGCAGGTGGGCTCGAAGCCTCGGCGCAACCCGCGATTTGGGTCTGCGCTGGCGCTGGCGTTGAGTACCGGCTGCGTTGCGGTGCATAGCACCAGCGTGACACCGAACTCGCTCACCAACAGCCGCAGCACGTCCACGATGGGTTGCAGGAATTCCACGGGTAGCAACTGCGCTTCGTCGAGCACGATGACACTTTGCGCAAGGTTGTGCAGCTTGCGGCAGCGCGAGGTGCGGCGCGCGAACAGGCTTTCGAACAACTGCACATTGGTGGTCACTACGAGCGGCGCGTCCCAGTTTTCGCAGGCCAGTCGCGAGCGCGCTGTTTCGCGCTCGGGCTCAGCCTCAGCATTGCTGTGATGCTCTACCACAGCGTCTTCACCCAGTGCCGCAAATAAGCTGCGGAACGTATCCGCCGTTTGCTCGATGATACTGGTGTAGGGAATGGCGTAGATCACGCGACGCTTGCCGTGTCGAACCGCATGGTCTAAGGCAAATGCGAGGCTGGAGAGTGTCTTGCCGCCGCCGGTCGGCACGGTAAGCGTGAACACACCTGGGACTTCGATGGCTTTGAGTCGGCATTGCGCCAAGATGTCGGCGCGGTGGCGATTCACGGGTGTGTCGTTGACGTTCTCCGCTAACACCGACATGTGCGCGTCCAGCGCTGTCTTCAAGGCTGGTAAACCCGGTGCGCCTTGTCGGGAAAGACTGCGGCCGCCGTCCATGAAGGACTCGGTGTCGAGAAAGTCGGCATCGATAAGCGCTGAAAACAGCATGCGCGCCCACAGCGCAAACCGGCCGGGTGTTGCGGCGCGCTCGTTGCCTAACGGCGCGCTCTCTAGCAATAGCGCCAGGGATTCTGGGCGAAGTACCGCGTCGGGCGGGCGCTGCGCCAAAGCTTCGTCAAACTCCTTGCGGGCATCGTCGCTCGATAAACGGGCGGCGAGACCGCCGTCCCAGTTGTCGAGGCCAGCATGATGGCCGGCAATAAGGTACTGCAGCACCCGCGCCATCAGCTGACCCTGCGGGCCGAAGCGTTCGGTCAGCAGGCGTTCTGCCCACAGTGCGCCGGCGGCTGAGTGGGTCTTGTCACGATCCTTGATGCGGCCCTCGATGTGCGCATCCACGTTGTTGGCCTGACGGATGTAGCGTTGAAAGCCGGGGCGGAACTTGCCCAAGTCGTGCCAGAGACCCGCGAGGTGAGCCCAATCCTTGCCGTAGCCATCGGCAAAGCGGCCGGCAAGCTCGGCCACCGTGTTCAAATGGTCGTCCAGCATGTGCGGCGTCGGCACTCCTGTGGTCGCGTCAACACGAACATGAGCCCACATCGAATCGGTCATCGCTCCTCCGTCGAATGCATTGTGGATCAATGCTGCCAGATGGAAGCCTCATGGCGCGAGCCTGCTGATTTTTCTCTCGCAGCCAACGCCGCCTTAGTCGCCCCTCCAGCGCCGGCCAGCGCGCTGGCCGGTGTGCTGTGGCAGTTGTCTGGCGCCGCTACCACCTTCTGAGCCGGTGCAGTATTTGCGCTGCTGGCGGCTTTGCTGGTGAGTGCAATGCCCAAGTGATGCGCACGCGCTTCCCCTAGGCCACCCACGGGGATACATTGAGCCCCCGCGCGCTTGGCGCTATAGCAAGGACTCTAAACATGAGTAACACCACCATTCTTTACGACGACCGTGTGACCGAGGGCGTGAATGCCTCGGTCGACGGTAGTCATCTGTGGCTGACGCCGGCCGACATGGCCGCCGCGACCGGCTGGAAACTCGAAACCCAAGGGCTGTGCCGCGGCGATGCCTGCGTGCGCACGCAACCGGCCTGGACTGACGCCAGCGGGCGCGTCGACTTGGCCGCGTTTACGGCTCACATGGGTCAGCCCATGGTGCGTGATGACAATGCGCTGGCCTTTGGCGAATCGGTCTCCACGCGCCACGATGCGCTGTTTTCACTCGAAGCGCCGGACTTCACCCTGCCCGACATCGACGGCAAGCTGCATTCGCTGTCGGACTTCCGTGGCAAGAAAGTCTTCATGTATTCCTGGGGTTCCTACTGAGGCTGTTCGTTTGACCTGTCCGTGTGGCAGGCAGTCTACGAAGAGCTGAAGGGCGAAGGCCTTGAGATCATCGCCGTCGC
>JANMJF010000537.1:0-4904 GCA_031371245.1 Pseudomonadota bacterium
CATTATGCGCGCCCATTTCAAGCTGCCGATGGAATTCTGATTCATCTTTTGACACGAGACACGACATGGCCATTCGTATCGGCTTCGGCCTGCTCAATTATCCCTTCGATAGCGGCAAAGCATTCTTCCGCTGGGTGCAACTCCTGGAAGAAAGTCGCGTCGATTCGGTGTGGCAGTCTGATCGGCTGATTTCGACTGACAACTATCTGGAATCACTGAGCGCGCTGGCGTCACTTGCCGGCTGCACCGAGAAAATCAAGTTCGGTATGAACGCCATCGTCATGCCGCTGCGCGATCCACTGGTGCTGGCCAAACAATGCGCGACTATCGACTTCCTGAGTAATGGCCGCCTGCTGCCGATGTTCGGCGTCGGCTACCCGCAAGCCGCCGAGTGGGCCGCCACCGGCCGCAGCGCCGAACATCGCGGCTCGATTGCCAACGAAATGTTTACCCTGATCGCGCGCCTGTGGAACGAGGAGTCAGTGACTTTCGAAGGTCGCTATTTTCAGTACAAGAACGCCACTATCGCGCCACGGCCGGTGCAGCAGCCTTTGCCGCTGTGGATAGGCGGCACCAGCGAGGCGGCGATCAAGCGCACCGCCAAGCTTGGCACGGGCTGGATAGGCGGTATTGCCAGCGTCGAAGCGGTGCGGCTAACCATCGCAGGCATCAAGACCGAAGCGGTGAAGTTCGGGCGCAAAATAGACGATGACCATTTCGGCACGTCCTTGGCATATCGCATCGGCAGCGCGGACGACGCGGCGGTACGCAATTCACCGTTCGTGAAGCGTACTGGCATCGGCGAGAACATCGACGTCAACCCGCTGTTCTGCATTGGCAGCACGGCCGATCTCAGCGCCCGCCTGCGCGAATACGTGGCGGTGGGGGCGTCGAAATTCGTGTTGTTCCCCATCGCCGATGGCGAGCAGGACATGGTCGATCAGACGCGGCGGGTAATAGACGAGGTCAAACCGTTGATAGAGGGTCGCTAAAAGCCCCTTCCCGGCGCGCGCCATGCCGCCGCTGCCGCGACGGTCAAGGCATTTGCTGAGACGGTGGCCGTGCGACTGCGCGGTCGCTGTCGGCGCCCGCCGAGGCCGTGTTCAGCGACGCGGCGGACGGGCTTCTCGCTCACGCGCTTCATTGACGCGGGCGGTGCGGCCTTTCAGCATCGCGCCGTTCAGCTCGGAGATTGCCGCCTCGCCTTCTGCCTGGTTGGGCATTTCAACAAAACCAAAACCCTTCGACCGTCCAGTTTCGCGATCACTTACGATCTTGGCGCTGGTGACCTCGCCGTGCTGCTCGAAAGCGTCGCGCAGTTCTTCAGCGGTGATGTCATAGGACAGATTGCCAACATAGATATCCATACTTCATTGCCTCATGGAGCATGCCGTTCTGGGTCATTAGGCGTCTCCAGCCGACGGCATGGGAGCAGGGGACGGATTGAGAGGGCAGGCATTCCCATTGCCCATGAACGATCAGCCCATGGCGGTGAAAAAGCCAGGGCTACGGGCATCATGGACGAGCGCGCTTGTGGAAGCGGCAACGGCAAATAGAACGCACACTGGCGGGCATTGCCGGCAAGAAGATTAAAGGTCGATAAACGGTTCAAGGGTCAAGTCGACAGGGGTGCAATAGATGCTCTTACGGCCGAATAATAGACGGGCAAAATCGCCGCAGCAACGGAAAATCGCGTGCTGGGGCGCGCCGCAGACCGGGCCTCAGATGCGGTCGGTATCGGTGGGCTCAGCCACCACGCGGTTTTCGATATGCCCGAGCTTGGCAATCTCGATACGCACCACGTCGCCGAGCTTGAGAAACCGTCGGGGGTCGAAGCCGATGCCGACACCGCTCGGCGTGCCGGTCAAGATCACATCCCCTGCTTCAAGCGTGAAGGCCTGCGTCAGGGTCTCGATCTGTTCGTAACAATCGAACACCAGATGACAGGTATTGGAATCCTGACGCAGCTCGCCATTGACCCAGGTCTTGAGCGCTAGCGTGTGCGGGTCGCCCACTTCGTCGCTGGTGACGATATAGGGGCCGAACGGCGCGTGGGTGTCGAAAGATTTGCCGAGGGTGAAGGTCTGGGCACGCATCTGCCAGTCGCGCACGCTGACGTCGTTACACACCACGAAGCCGGCAATGACCTCGTGGGCGCGGGCGCGCGGCACATGGCGACAGCGGCGGCCGATAACAAAACCAAGCTCACCTTCGTAGTCGAGCTTGTCCGACACACGCGGCAGATGGATGGGCGCGTAGGGGCCATGGGCGGCGGTCGACTGCTTATTGAAAAACATCGGGAACTTGGGCGTCTCCAAGCCGGTTTCCTCAATGTGATCTTTGTAGTTCAAGCCGATCGCGAGAATCTTGGGCGGCCGTAATACCGGCGCGCACAAGCTGACATCGCCTAGTGCGTAGCCGCTGCCGCTGGCGGCGGCCGCACGTTTCATAAGATCAGAGCCGCCTTCGAGCAGGGTGAGCATGTCACCCGGCAGGCCGGCAGCGGTGAGATCGACGATGCGCTCGCCATCGACTCGACCTAGGCGGGTGCGACCTGCTTCGGTGAAGGTTGCCAGTTTCATGGTGCATCCTCGGTTGGGCTCGTCGGGCAATTCGATAGCGGGGTCGACTCTACCGCCTCGACAGGGGCGCGTTCAACAGCGTCTCGAAAATTCCCCCGATTCGATACTCGACAGTCGCGCCAGCGCACCCCAGCACACCTTGGGGAAGGCGTGTACGTGCAGCGGTGTAGCGCTTCTCGCCCTGAGCACCACGCGCCTCGGGTACAATCCGAAGCGCATGTCACACGGCGCGCCACTTCCGATTCACGGGCCGGCCGTCTACCAACGGAGAACGAAGCATCCATGAAAATAGCCTTCATGCCGGACACCCACTTCGGTGTCTACGATCAGACCACTCACCCCAAGCCCGACGAAGTCGCTGACGCCATGGACCATTGCGTCGCCGAAGGCGTGCTGGCCGAAAAAGTCGGTTTCGACGGCCTGTGGGTGCCGGAGCGGCATCAGCGTCCTGAAACCTGGTGGCCGAATGCTACCTCGTTAATGACGGTGCTGGCCGCCCAGACCAAGCATGTGCAGATCGCCAGCACGGTGATTCAGCCGACCTTCCATCATCCGATTCATCTGGCCGAGACCTTGTCGGCTATCGATAACCTCAGTCGAGGTCGTCTGGTGTTCGGCGCCGGCGTCGGCTATCACCAGGATTATTTCCGCTGCTTTGGTGTGCCCTTTGAAGGGCGCGGCGCGCGCTTTGAAGAAGTGATGGATTGCATCGTCGGCGCCTGGACCCAGGAAGAATTCAACTATCAGGGTAAGTATTTCCAGTACGAGGGTGTGCGTCTGACGCCCCATCCTTATCAGAAGCCGCGTCCGCCGATCTGGATCGGCGCGTTTGCGCCCAAGGCTATGCAGCGCGCGCTGGATTACGAAGGCTGGTGCCTGTGGTTCCCACCGGCGGTCAAAGAATTGGCGCCAGCGGTGCAAGACATGCGCGAGCGCGCTGCGGCGCGCGGCAAGAAAGATTTCCAGATCACCATCGGTTTCGAAGGCTGGTTGAGCAATGACAAAAACGTGCGCGCCAAGCACGGTCATCGCTGGGTGCGCGAATGGAGCTTCTACGCCGAGAAGGGCCTGTCGCCCGATGCCGCAGCGACCGACATGCTCGATCAAGTGGAGAACATGTTTCTGTGCCTGGGCGACAAGCAGAAGTGGGTCGACCGCATGGGCGAAATGAAGGACAAGGTCAATCCCGATTGGCTGTGTATCCGCACCCGTAACCCGGTCAATCCGGGCCAGCACTACCCCTCGCGCAGCGAATGTCTGGAAGTGATCGAACGCTTCGGCGAGATCTTGAAAGACATACGCTGAACAGCGATCAAGCCACACTACCCCGGCGACGCAGCGTCTTCACTCAGCAAAAAAGGCCGTCTCTATGAAACTCGGTATGGTTTTCGGTTACTCCGGCGCGCAGGTCAAGATGCCGCTCGATCTGATTCTTGAAGCGGAAAGCCTCGGTTACGACTCGGTGTGGAGCGCTGAAGCCTGGGGCTCGGACGCCGTCACGCCAGTGACGTGGATCCTGGCCCAGACCAAGCGCATCAAAGCCGGCACGGCGGTCATGCAGATGGCGGCACGCACGCCGTCCATGACGGCTATGACGGCTATGACCTTGGATCACTTGTCCGGTGGTCGCTTCATGCTCGGCATCGGGCCGTCGGGTCCGCAGGTTATCGAAGGCTGGTATGGTCAGCCCTATGGCAAACCGCTGCTGCGCACCCGCGAGTACATCGCCATCATCCGCAAGATTTTCGAGCGCAAGGAAGCGCTCACCCATCAGGGCGAGCATTATCAGATCCCCTATCGTGGTCCGGGTAGCACGGGTCTGGGCAAGCCCTTGAAGAGCATCCTGCACGGCAATCCGAAGCTACCGATCTATATGGGCGTCGCGACCGAGAAGGGCGTCACCACCGCGGCTGAGATCGCCGATGGCTGTTTCATGATCTGGGTGAATCCCGATCGACCGGAAATGTTCAGCGATGCGCTAGTGTCTGGTTTCGCCAAGGCCGGTGGCGGCAAAAGTCTCAAGACTTTCGACTTCGCGCCTTTTGTGCGCATGGCCATGGGCCCGGATCTGCAGGCCTGCCGCAATCAACTCAAGCACCATTTTGCGCTCTACATCGGCGGCATGGGCGCGCGCGAGAAAAATTTCTACAACGATTACACCCGCCGTCTTGGTTACAGCGACGATGCAGCCACGATTCAAGATCTGTATCTGGCCGGTCGTAAGGAAGAAGCGGCAGCGGCGGTACCCGACAGTTACATCGATGAGTGTTGCCTGGTCGGTCCACCGGAACATATTCGCGAACAGCTGACGCGCTGGAAAGC
>JANMJF010000543.1:0-10283 GCA_031371245.1 Pseudomonadota bacterium
CGACCAGGACCAAGCAAGCATGGCCGTCATTACTTCCCTCTCCACCACCCCCGTATTGGCGCCGCTGGCACGACCGCTGAAAACTGCATCGGGTCACATCGAACGCTTTCCGCTGGTGTTGATCGATCTGCACACCGACGCGGGGGTAAGCGGCCATGCCTATGCACAAGTGTATTTGCCCGAGCTGTTGCCGGCCCTGCAGAGCGCGATCGTCGGGCTGGGGCAGTTGGTTGTCGGGCTCGAACTCACGCCACGGGATCTTCACACCACGGTCTTGAAGCGCCTGCGACTATGGGGTGCCAAGAACCTGGTGGGCGCGGCGTTGGGCGCGCTGGATATGGCCTGGTGGGATGCCTATGCGCGTACGCGCGACGAGCCGCTCTATGCCACGCTGGGCTGCGCGCCGCACCCGCTGCCGGTTTATATGAGTGCCGGTATGTACGATGGCACGAGCGTAGCGGGCGTGGCTGAGGCGGCGGTGCGGGAAGGCCACCGGGCGCTGAAAATCAAAGTCGGCTTTGCGACTTTCGCCGAAGACCTCGCCGCGATCCGCGCCGCCCAGCGCGTGCTTGGCGGGCGCGCCCTCATGATCGACTACAACCAGTCGTTGACACCGCAGCAAGCGCGCCTGCGGTGTCGCGCGCTCGATGGCGAAGGACTGACCTGGATCGAAGAACCCGTCGCGGCCGACGACTACCTCACCCACGCCGAACTCGCCGCCACACTGACCACACCCATCCAGCTCGGCGAGAACTTCAACAGCAGCGAGGAAATGCGTGATGCCTTGGCAGTACGTGCCATGGATTATGTGATGCCCGACGCGCAGTTCATCCGTGGTGTGAGCGGTTGGCTGGAAGCAGCGGCCCTGGCGCACAGCGCGCAGATGGAATGTTCGTCCCATCTGTTTCCCGAAGCGAGCAGTCATCTGTTGTGCGCAACGCCGACCGCCCACTATCTGGAATGGTTGGACGTCGCGAGCGCCCTGCAGCGTGAAACCTGGCCGATAGTCGATGGCATGTTGACGCCGCCGGCGCGACCCGGTATCGGCATCGAATGGGATGACGCGGCTGTCGCTCGTTATCGCGTGTAAGGTCATGCGCCAGACCGCGTGTGCGCCGCGCCGCCGACTGACAAAAAAACGCCGGCGCGTGGCCGGCGTGTTCTATCGCGAGAAACGGATATTCAGGCGGCGCGACGACGTCGGGCCAGACCCAACAGTACGACGACACCCCCCACCGCCAGCGGCAGAGAGGCTGGCAGGGGCACCGGCTGCAGTGCGCTCAAGGCCAAGGCCGCGATAGCTCGGTGTGAGGCGGTGGTCGGATGCACGCCATCCCAATACAAGAAGTTTTCCGGGTTGCTGCAAGCAGTGAAGGCGTTCTGCGAAGTGCAGGCGTCGATGGCGTTGTAGCCCGGCGCTGCGTTGGCCAGCACGTCGTGATTGAATTTGAAGACGTCGAGGGTGGTGATGTTGAGAAGTGGATTGCTCTTCAGCGGCGCCAGTAGCGCAACAAGGCTCTCGTCAAACGAAAACGAGAGCTTGGTCAGCAGGTCCATGGTGCCCGGCTGGCCATTGACCTCAAGGAAACGCGCAATAGGCGTGATGCCGATGTCGGGCACATTAGGGATCAGGAAATTCCGCGCGCCGGCGTTCGTAAGCGTATTCAGTATGCTGCCAAGATTGTTTATGCCAGCGCCGATACCCGCGACAAGATCTGCTTCGGCCTGGGCACGGGTCAGCGGGTCGGCCAGCTTGGGGCCGAGCTGGGCGCCGAGAGCACGAATATCGTTGCCACCGCCCCACACCACATAGAGGGCTTCGCCGGGTAAGGGTGCGGGAGGAAAGCCGGTGGCCAGACCAACCTGAACCCGCAGCGAAAATGGCATGTCGCCGTTACCATCGCCGAGGCCGAGGTCGCCGGTGCGCGCGCCACCATAGGCATAGTTGGTGCCCCCCGCAAGGGATGGGGTCAGTGGTAGGCCGAGGGAGTCGGCAAGATAGTCAACCCACACTGGACCGTTCGAATAAGTATGCGTACCGGCCGGGACCACGTAGGGCGTGGTCGGTACCAGCGGTTCGCTGGAGCCGAGGACTTGATAGGGCGCAACGGTGGCCGGGAGGCCGAGGAAATTGACCAGAAAAGCCTGGTTATTGCCATCGTCGCTCAGGCTGTCGCCGAATACGTACATCGCCGAATAGGCTTGCGCTTGGGCCGTGACCACGACCAACAGCACGCTCAGAAGCCACACAGATAGATTGCGCATGGGAGACCCTCCTCGCACCTCGAACGGGTGCTCTATTAATGTTGTCGACCCGGCCATTGTTCGCGGCCGCACGGGCGGAAGTCAATTGGCGTAGCGCCCTCGCCGGCTAACGAACCAAGAACGGCGAAAATTCGATTTTGCGCGTCAACTGCAGGCGCAGGCGGGCGTTACGCAACTGGTCGTTGGAAGTCTCGCGCAATTGCACGTGCATTTCGAGCGGGGTGCGGTTGGGCAGATGATCCGGTGCGTTCAGCCAGAACAGGGTCTTGCTGCGTTCGCCCGGCGCAAAGCTGACTGTGACAATGCGCTGGAGCAGCACGTGCTCGCGCTGCGTGACTTGGAAGTCGAGTTCCAGCGCGAGCGGCCCGCTCAACGTTACATCGCTCGCACCGTCCGGCGGTTCGAGGATCAATTCAGCGTAATACTGGCCAATTTTCGCCAACCGGAAGGGCGCGCGGACGTCACCCGTCAGCAGCTCGTTGAGTACGATGCGGCCGAGCGCGGGCGACGTGTAACGAAAGAGGTCAGCCTTGGCCTGGCTGGCCAGGCCTAAGATCAACAGGAGTAGGGGTAGCAGGCGCATCGCAGAATCTCCTGGGGTGAGTAGTCAATCGGCGCCGCCAATCTAGCGCAGATGGCCGCACAGCAGTTCACCGATGACCTGCAAATGTTGATGTAGTGCGGTCAAGGTGAATGCGAGCATCGAAGATCCGATCGCGATCAAGAAGACGTTTAAGCAGCTAGACCGACGAGTTGAGCCCGCGTAATCGGCCGAACGGCCGATCAATCCGGCTTCCAGCCGTAATCCGAAGCCACCGCGTGTAGGCGGTGGAGTAATCACATTAATCTCCGCGAGCGCCGATTTGCATAAAAAACGCATCGATCTGATGGCACGTAAATGCAGCAGCGTCTGTCATCGCATTTCGATGTGCCGCTGCACCTGTTTGCTCAAATATTTGGCGTCTATACGTCCCGTCTGATACAAAAAGCCCAAGCAGTTCAGCCGCGTGGTCTTGGTTATCAAACAAGCCTGCATACTCGGCCCCCAAATATTCGTTACGAACGGGATTGCGTTTGCAAATTACTGGGACACCAAGACCGATGGAATCAAGCACCTTGTTGGAGCCGAGAACATCATCGTCACACGATTCTCCCGCCAAGGTGCATGCTGTCGCCCGCACAAGATATGGCATTTCTTCATACGGCACTTCGCCTAAATAGATGTGTCGCGAAAATAAATTCTGTTCGGACTTTAAATCGTTTCGAATTCGACCGGCAAACGCCAGGAGTATGCGGCAATCAGCATCCGCGGCTTTCATAACACAATACGGCAAGGAAGACTTATCCAAGCGTCCGTAAAACCCAAAAACATCAGTATTGGTAAGCTTAAATTTCCACGCGTTTCGGCGCTGATCAGTTGCTGCTGTTGAGGCGAATGACGGGTCAATGGCCTGCTTGAATTGGATAATTGGCTTGGAGATCTCAAAATCGTTCGGGTACCATTTTGAACAAAAATCCGAAAAAGTCGCCCGCAACGAAGGATTCAGCAGTACGCGTTTCCAGATATCCGTGGTAACGACCAAGCCATCCGCCATGTTGAAGATTTCTTGGTTATAAGGGTAGGCCATGCAGATCTTTGGATGCGGCAGTTTGGCGAAGAGGGCGTCGTTGGCGCGGACATAGTAGAGGTCATACTCATCTTGCGGGAGCGCGAGCGTTGCGCCGAATCCGAATGACTGGTCGCCGCGCTGAATTGGAACTCCGTTGTAATAGACATCGGCAAAATGGCTCAGCATCTGGAGGATCCGCATCTCGCCAATACTATCTCCTCGGGCGGAGTTAAGTGTTCCCTTCTCGGCGAACCCACACCATATCTTTGGTCTCCGAGTCACGACTTTGACTCCAGCAGGGGCAGTGTCGAAACAGAGCGAGGCGCCGGGCGGCGATGACTATCTTCGGGCGGAGACAAAAGGGTCAGCAAAGCCGTGATTGTCGCGCGCTTATCAAACGTCTCGAGGCCTCGCTGAGCCAAGGCGCGCCGTGCGAGGGCATCGGGCGAGCCGTGCGAGCGAGCTATCGTTACCGCCTCTTCCACATTGTCGAAGACAAATTCTCGGAAATTGGCAAAGCTCGTGCGAGCGCCATCATACGCAGCGGAGGTCGGCCAATTCCTGATCAGCGGAACACAACCCGACGCTATTCCTTCGACGACCGCTTCATGTGTTCCTTCGCGATCACTGCATGACAGGATTACGCCAATTCCAAGCATCACTCGATTGACTTCGTCCCTCGAGACTTCGCCGCTAAACACTACCGCGTCGGCCAAGCCGAACGCGTCAATGTCGGAAAAAAACGCAGATTTGTATTCGCGCTCGTGGTTAGATAACTGGCTGTCCTCGGCCCAAGCAGGACCCACTAGCCGCAACTGCCAGCGACCATCCAGGGCTCGCAACGATCGCAGGATCTCCAAAGCCATGCGTGGATTCTTATTGGCATTGTTATAGCCCAACATGCCGAGCATAGAGCCTCGGTCCGCAGAACCATCCGAGCGAAACGCACTCAAGTCTCGGATGTTGTCAATGACGACTTGTTCGGTTTGCTTCAATCGCTCACCAAGCTGAACGTTCAAGAACTTGCGGATATGCTCGGCGACGAACACGATCGTGTCGACATTAGCCCAATTGATGAAATGCGGTGTTGATGAATACGCTTCGTAACTATGCAATCTAATGATTAACCGCTTGGTAGTCGGCAAATAGCTAGACAACCAAACAGCAGCCCACTCGCACCACTCCACGAATACGACGTCGGCCCAGTCGATCAGGCCCTTAAACAAGCCCTTATCAAATGTATCGCCATGCATCTTGTTCGACGATCGCCCGTCCAATTGGGGAAGCGCGGCTTCGTGGGGCGACAGCCCGTATGAAGCCTGAGCAATAGCGAAGTCGAAGGTCCGGCACCGTACCGCACAGCTTGCCTCTAGACCTAGAATGACTTCGCTAAGAAAAAACCAATTATTGTTCGAGACAAACAAGATATTTGAACCCGAGCCGGCGTTGCGCAGATTCGTCTCAGCGTCGGCCTTAGTCCGCTCCTCTCGCTGGGTTACTAGCTTGTAGCCCAGCGATTGTCGCCAAGGGGACAAAATTAGATCTGCGTGAGTTTGCATACGCATGCAGTTGTCGGGATTCTGCAAGGGCGATGGATGATCAGTTCCGGTGAAATTGCAGCAAGCCCGTAACAATTCTAGCAATCCCGCGACATAGTGAGTTCTAATTGGATCGAATGCTGTGGCACCACCGGCCACCAGTTTTTCGATCAATCGCTCACCCGACGAGAAATCGCCGCTGGTGCCGGCCGCAACTGCCGCGATGGCAAATACCCGCACAGATAGTGCCGGTGAAATCGTGTCTGCCTCCGACAGATTTGCATTCAACGTGTTTAATATTCTTACGGCAAGCGCGCCCGTAGTTTCGTGATCAGCAACCGCGGCGGGAATAGCGTCATTGAGAATTGCTCGAGCGGCCTTTACATCACTTCGGTGGACATGCTCCAAAATGCCCAGCAAATTTGAAACGACGAGCAGCCGCTGGCGGCCGCCGGTAGTCAGAAGAAGCCGTTCTCGCTCGACGCGCACAGCCAGTTGGACTGCAATTTTGGGCGCAGTAGTTTGGTAACCCGTGTCCGAGTCCGCCATATCCCGAGCAATATCTGCGACGCGGCTTATAAACTCAAGGTCGGAGCATGCCCCACCTGAGACGATTAAACGACGAGCCCGCGCCTGTCCGGCCAAAGCCATCGAAAAACTATGCGGCGCGATAACTCGGATTGCTGTGATTCCAGCTTTCGCCAAGGCTGGTATCGGATCCGGGCGCTGCAACGCGAGCGCTAGATGATCCAATCGTGCTAGCTCGTCGCTCAACAAACGCAGGCCAAGCCAGTTATGTCTGGTGACACTCAATAGCCGCCGCTGGATGGCAAATGGAAACGTCCCGATTAGGCGCAGAACGATTTCACGCACAGCCATCTCCAACGTAACCGAGTGCACAATACGAGCGGTGCGCAACTGGCTGCTCAGTTAATCGGTATGCGATTGCCAAAACAGTCAAGATACCAATGCACAATTCGCCAACACGGTAGCCGACACGCACAGTTCTTCCGCCTCGCTGACCACTGGACGTCAATTCAAGAATGGTCTTGTGTTTGCGACCCGCGTCGCAGCTTAACCTATCTTATTCGCTATGAGGTAGGCTCATTCTGGATTCCTTGAGCGTGTAGCGTCGCTGTTCGTCTACCGAGTTCTCCGCGTGCGTTACGTCGAAAATCATCCTTAGTTACCTGACGTCGCGCACTCTAACGCGCCCTGACGCGTCAACACCCTCACTCGTAACGCAGGGCGTCGATGGGATCGAGGCGCGCGGCCTTGCGCGCCGGAAAGAAACCGAACACTACGCCCACCGCCATGGCGAACAGGAAGGCCATCAGGATCATGCCGGGGTCAAGGATCAGCGGCACGTTTAGCAAGCGCGCCAGGCCACTCGATGCCGCCAGCGCAATGGCGATGCCGGCCAGCCCACCAAAACTCGATAACACCACGGCCTCGATCAGAAACTGCAGCAGCACATCGCGTTGCAGCGCGCCGATGGCGAGACGGATGCCGATCTCGCGAGTTCGTTCGGTGACCGATACCAGCATGATGTTCATGATGCCGATGCCACCCACCAGCAGGCTGACCGCCGCCACCGCACCGAGCAGACCGGTCAGCACCTGGGTAGTACCGGCTAGGGTGCGGGCGATCTCCTGCAGATCCATGACCGTGAAATCGTCATCCTCATGGGCTGCGATATGACGCCGTTCGCGCAGCAGGCGTGTGATATCGCGCAGCGGGATGGCGGTCGCCACGCCTTCGCGCGCGGTGACCTGCATGGAGGTGATGTCCTGGTTACCGGCCACGCGCCGCCAGTAGGTGCGTAGTGGCGTGAGCACGATGTCATCCTGATCCATGCCGGTGGTGGTCTGGCCTTTGGCGAGCAGGAGTCCGATGACCTGGCACGAGACTTTGCCGAAGCGCACTTTCTCGCCGACCGGTGCGCGCGTGCCGAACAAGTTCTTGCGCACGGTCTCGCCCAGCAGACACACCGCCGCGCCGCCACGCAGTTCGCCGTTGGTGAAACTGCGACCATCGGCCAAGGTCCAGTTGCCAACGCTGAAATAGCGGTTGTCGATGCCGTAAATGCTGGTCAGCCAGCTGCGGTTGCCGGCCACCACCGCCAGCGCTTCGGCATCGGCCAGCTTGAACTGCGGCGCTTCGGTACGCTGCATGCCGACGCGCTGACCAGGGCGCATGATGAGCAGATTGGCACCGAGCTAGTAGTCGTCGCGGGGCATCTCGCGGCCTGCCACATCTCGCCGCACCGGTCGTACGTGATGGCCATGCTGGACAGGAACAGGGCGCGGCCGTTGAGAACTACAACGACCAGACTTCAATCCCTAAGCGCCGCGCGCAATTGAGAAGTCGCTCGTCATAACTTGCGATCTGTAGGCGTTGGCCCTGTCTTTGAAGATATTCGGCCGACGCAAGATGTAACGCATCAAGGGTTCGAATCGGCACTGGAAAGGGCTCGAGCGCGCGGCTCAGTACGCTTGGGCTTAGCTCAAGGAAAGCAATTTCGGCTAACACGGCGTGCGCAATATTTCCGTGTGACGTCGCCGCACCACGAGCATGCAGACGATTCCAGGTTTCGTATTCAAGCAGCCGACTCGAAACTAATGTTTCATGCCACAACGCATCTGAGGGGATGCGATCTTCCGACAAGATCTGCGCAAGGGCGACCGAAGTATCGAGATAGATCAACGATTGTCCCGGTCAGAGCGGAGTTCCTCGACGATTACCGAAAGCGGTGCGAGTGGGCTGCCGCGTGGCGGCTTTTGGGTTCTGGCGAGTGGCGGGCTCAGCACTCCCGTGCGCATCAGCTCAACCAGTTGCGCATCGGATGGGTGCGGAGTTCGGGCTGGGTCCGGCGCGACGATTTCGGCGACGACTCGGTCGCGATCGGTGATCAGCACCGATTCGCCGCCAGCCGCGATGCGGACATACTCGCTGAGCTTATTTTTTAGAACTTTGAGGCCGACGACACGCATAACTTCAAGGTAGCCTCTGGTAGCTTCTCAAGTCAAGCAGACACCAAGGTCAAGCGGACCGTGGCCTATCCCTCACCACGACAATTGCTCAATCAGATCAAGCATGATCCCATCCGGGTCTTTGCTATTAGCCGGCGTGACTGTGACGACGGGCGAGGGCTTGGTCTTTCGCCGGGTACCGCCGTCGACCGTGGCTGTGCTTGAGACCCTGGTTCGCGTCATTAGTGAGCGGGCCGGCCGCACGCTCGAACGCCAAGGGCTGCTGGTGCGGGACTTGGGAGTTCAGCTTTCTGATGTTGGGCTCGTCTGATGTCTAGGGCTTCGATGATCTATTGGGTCATTCGATTAGAGGGCGCCGGGGTGGGACTGCGGGTTGTGTCTAGACGTCCAGACGTCTGGAATTTCCCGATGGACGCAAAAGCGAAGAATTCGCCAGGGTTAGTAAGGGACGCAATCCTCAGCGTGCTTACGGACTTCGGGGGGGCCGCTTACGGTTGCGGAAATTGTTGAGGGCGTAAATCGGTATATTGGGCCTACTCCGTCTTCCTCCATTCGTTCCTATCTTAGATTAAACACGCCAGACTTGTTCGTAAGGGAAGAGCGTGGGGTGTACCGTTCGCGGCGCAGGGATGCTCATGGCTCGCGGCAAATATCAGCTCCTGGGTTTACAACTAAACATGAGATGGTTCGGCTTGGCCGAGCCGAGCTTTATCACGATGACTGTTTTTCTTGGCTGGAGAATCGTGCGCCTAATTCCATTCATGGGGTAGTGACTGACCCTCCCTACGGGTTGCACGAGTACACAGAACAGCAACAAGATAAGCTACGTTCCGGCAAGGGCGGTGTATGGCGGATCCCGCCATCATTTGATGGCCATAGGCGCTCACCTTTGCCACGCTTCACGACTTTAGATCAGGCACAACTTCAGGAGATTTCTGCATTCTTTCTCTCGTGGGGCAAGCGAATTCTCAGGATCACGGTGCCAGGCGCTAACGTAGTTGTTGCATCTAATCCATTGTTGTCCCACATAGTTGCAACTGCGCTGTCAAATGCAGGGCTGGAACGTCGCGGTGAACTTATCCGGCTGACCATGACGATGCGTGGAGGCGACCGGCCCAAGGGCGCACATGAAGAATTTTCCGATATCAGCGTGATGCCGCGATCAATGTGGGAGCCCTGGCTTTTGTTCAGAAAGCCCGTTGAGGGGCGCGTACAGGACAACTTAAGAAAATGGGGAACTGGTGGATTTCGAAGGCCGGGGAAGGATAAGCCTTTCGGGGATGTTATATCGTCCTCGCCAACTCGTCCCGAGGAGCGAAGAATTGCGCCACATCCTAGTCTTAAACCGCAGGCATTCTTGCGTCAATTGGTCAGAGGGATCTTGCCGCTTGGTAGCGGAATTGTCCTAGATACATTCGCGGGCGCGGGCTCGACACTAGCTGCTTGTAATGCCGTCGGGTACCAGAGCATCGGTGTCGAGAAGGACATCGCCTATTTCACACTAGCGAGCAAGGCCATTCCGAAGCTGACCGAGCACACGGTGAAATCTTACGTATCCAAATAGATCCAGCTGTCCCTCAGCTTTTGGATTCCTTGAGCGTGTAGCGTCGCTGTTCGCGTACCGAGTTCTCCGCGTGCGTTACGTCGAAAATCATCCTTAGTTACCTGACGTCGCGCACTCTAACGCGCCCTGACGCGTCAACACTCTCACTCGTAACGCAAGGCGTCGATGGGATCGAGGCGCGCGGCCTTGCGCGCCGGAAAGAAACCGAACACTACGCCCACCGCCATGGCGAACAGGAACGCCATCAGGATCATGCCGGGGTCAAGGATCAGCGGCACGTTCAGCAAGCGCGCCAGGCCACTCGATGCCGCCA
>JANMJF010000552.1:0-6180 GCA_031371245.1 Pseudomonadota bacterium
CGCACGGCGACGAAGGTAAAGATTGATGCACTGGTGCAGCTTGCCTCGGAAGTACTCACGCATCGCAACGAATTACAGGCGAGCTTCAAAGGCGTCGCCGGGCAGAAGGCGCTGAACAACATCTTGATGGTCGGCACCTCGGCCGGCGGCGCGCGCGCGAAGGCGGTGATTGCCTGGAACCCGCAGACCAACGAAGTGCGCTCGGGTCAAATAGCAGCGGGCGAGGGATTCGAGTACTGGCTACTGAAGTTCGACGGCGTGTCCGGCAACAAAGATAAAGAGCTTGAAGCCCCGAAGGGCTATGGCGCGATCGAATATGCCTATCACCTGATGGCCCAGGCGGCGGGCATCACCATGAGCGAATGCCGGTTGCTCGAAGAGAACGAGCGGCGCCACTTCATGACCCGCCGCTTCGACCGCCTGCCAGGTGGGGGGAAGCTACACATGCAGTCACTCTGTGCCCTGGCGCATTTCGATTTCAACCAGGCCGGTGCCTATGCATACGAGCAGGCACTGCTGACCATCCGTCAATTAAACTTGCCGATGGCGACCGTCGAAGAGCAGTTCCGACGCATGGTCTTCAACATCGTCGCGCGCAACCAGGACGACCACGTGAAGAACATCGCCTTCCTGATGGATACGCTTGGCGCATGGTCCCTTGCGCCGGCTTTTGACGTGACCTACAGCTACAATCCGGGAGGTGCCTGGACGGCCACCCACCAGATGACGCTGAATGGCAAGCGCGACGGCTTTACCTTGGCCGATTTCGACGCCTGCGCCAAGGCAGCCTTAATCAAGCGGGGCCGTGCTGGGAAGATCATTGAGGAGGTCTGCGCCGCCGTGCGGCGTTGGCCTGAGTTTGCCGCCGCCGCCGCGCTCAGTGACGAGTGGCGGGACAAAATTCAAAACGGCCATCGGATGGATATATCGAGAGCTGGTAGGAACTCCCTCTGACACGCAGCGCGGCAACGCTTCTGCGCCACCGCGTCGCGACTCACTCCACCGTGATAGTGATGGCCTTCGACACAACCGGCGGTTGATGAGGCACATGGGCGAAATCGCCCAGCAGCAGTTGCAGGGTGTGTTTGCCCGGCGCGAGTGTCAGCGTGGTCTCGGTCTGGCCGCCACCGAAATGGCGATGCTGATCGTCCTTGGGCACCGGCTGCGTCAGATCAGGCAGCGGTACATCGATCAGCAAGTGATGATGGCCGGTGTTATCCAGCTTCGTCCCGGCGGGTGCGACGCCCCAGGGCTGATGCAGGCCGAACACCACGCTGACCGGATTCTTGACCGTCGCACCGTCGACGGGCGCGATGATATAGGCCGCCGGTTCGTCAGCCAATGCGACGCCGGCTAATAAGCTCAGCGCGGCGGTGACGGATATGCGCTTCAACATGGGCGGGTCCTCGAAATCACGTGGGGGGTCTGCATGCTAACAAACTTTGACGGTCGGTAATTCGCGCCCTCGCTTCAAGCCATCACCTCCACGCTATCGCCAACGCACACCTCGCCCGCTGTGATAACTTCGGCATAACTTGCGAAGCCCGGCGTCGCATAGCCGGGCAACATGCCGTCGGGCAACATGGATTTTTGGCGATAACGAATCAGGCCCTTCATGACGTCCTGATCGCGCTGGCCGCTGGTGGGATTGAAGCCGGTGATGGCACAGCGCGGCACCGGCGTGCGGACCCGCAGTAGCGCCGTACCGATGCGCAACTGCCGGCCGTCCCAATTGTCCTCTTCATGCTCAAGACTATTGTCCAGGACGAGACCCGCGCGAAAGCGGGCAGCATCGACCGGTCCGCCAACTTCTCGGGCCAGGCGACGCAACGAACCCGTGCTGAGCAGCGTGATGGGCAGCACATCGATGGCGGCGCCGATCGACACACAACGCACCAGGCGAATCGGTCGCCCCGCGTAAGCCGTCAGCGCGTCACGCCACGGCCCTTCAACCTCGACGACGTCGATAGTGCGCAAGCCGGCGTGATCGATACCCCAGGCACGACCGCTACCGCGCGCGGGCCCCTCCAAAGCGCGACCGTCTGCATACTCCAGACACAGGCTGTCTTCGTTCGGATCGAAAGCAAACTTGAGCGGAAAGAAACTGCCGTGCTGGTCCGACCCCACAAAGCGATCGTCGGCTTCGACCAGCGCAAACGCCCGGTCAAAGCAAATGCCGGAATGGACGATTTGCACCCGCTCGGGATGAAGAAACTGGGTGGCCTTGACGAATACCTGGCCAAGCTGTGTAACGGTGATCATGCTGCCCTCTCATTGTTGCGCCGTTTCTGCGCTATGTTTGTCGACGTCGCCAGACAGCGTGTGCCGGCCCCTGGAGAAACCATAAGCGTCGACTTCGGTCAAGTCGAGCTTGTTCGAATTTACATGACGGATATCGACTGAACAAAACTATCCGGCGTCGACTTCAACAGGGGAACTGCCATGGACACCCTCATCACCAAGGCCTGCCTGAAAATCGCGCGTAATGCGATGTGGTTGGCATTGCCGGCCATATGTCTTGGAATGGCCGCCTTTCCTTGACTGCTGTCAACATAAGATAGGCACGTCTTCCGGATACCTGTCCAGCCGATGATCAGCGCGCACACGAGATGCATCGGCCGCCCTGTGATAACAATCCATTGAGAGCGTCGCCCGACGTTCAAATTCATTCAGCGCCGAGAGCTGTTTAGTGCCGTCGCACCAGCGCTCCTAAACTCGCTTTTCACCGCAACGCACTTTTCCCAAGACACGCGGTGGCGACAGAAGAACAACCGGACCAAACAATAAGAACGTCTCACGCTACGGGCAAAGTTCGTAATAAAACACATCAATGAGGAACGTGGTCGTGAAAAAAATCATCGCATTGTTGCCCATCGTGGCACTCAGCTCAGTTGTTCAAGCGAGTACTTCCTACGGTACCTTAGGCAACTTCGATGTCGTGAATGACACCGGACAGACCTGCCACGGCTTTGAAATCGAGATCGACGACGTGCACAGCACGAACATCGGTGGCACGTATTCGTTTAATCATTATGGCGTGCCGAAAATCCGCGAAGATAACGCCGACCCCTTGCACCCGAAAGTATTCGTTCACTATGAAGGGCCGCCCGGCAGTACCAGCGCCTTCACGAATGCGGCGGCGCCTGGCACCATCTCGCCCACCAACGGTCATCAGTGCACTAATCCCAGTGTCAATCTCGGCTGTGAACATTTTGGCGTGGGCATTTACAGCGCCAACTACTCGGCGGTCAAATACAACTGGCTGTGCAAGGATGCCAGCGGCACGCTGGCTCTCGGACCTGCGGTCAATGTGAGTACCCCGGTTTGGACTTACAGCCCGCCTGTGGTGGTGCAACCAGATCCCAACAAGCCTCCGGTTGTGCAGTTCCCAGCACAAGTTGTCGCGGTTATTCCCGCGCCGATCGTCCCACAACGGGTGCTCAAACAATTTGGCGCGCCGGGTTGGGTGAAAGTCATCAAGACCTCCACGCATAAAGCCCATCCCCTGGCGTTGGAAGAACTGGTAAGTGATGACAAGAACTTCGATGGTCATCTGGACTGGACCAACGGCGAGCCATCTGAAGTGGAATCGGAATGGTATCTGCTCCAAACCAACAACAGTCCAGGTAACCGTAAATCCAAGCAGTCGGGCAAGGGCGACAATGCGGGCGACCGAGGTGAAAAGACCATCACCCGCCGATATGAGTTCTATGCCTACACAGGCGGCGATTTCTCCATCGACGGCGAGAACGGTGAGGCCGCGTGTGATGCAGTCGCGCCAGATAATCGCCATGGTGTGGGCACTGTCACGGTGACGGATGCCCAAGGCAACGACCAGGTTTTCGACTGTGGAGCTGCCCTCGTCGTTGGCGATTACACGGGAGCACAGATGGGCGAATTTAATCAGGTGTCTCCATTAGCCCTGATCGAGAATCTCCAAGGTGGATATGTCGCCGAGGCGTTTCCTAACCGAAGCCTTGCTAATGGCGGGAATACTCCTTATCAAACGACGGTCAGTGGCGGGGCGATACCCGCTGGTCTCACGCTTGATTCGGCGACCGCTGTGTTGCACGGCGCACCCACAAAAGTCGGGGTGTTTAAGTTTACCGCTTCGGTTAAGGATGCTGATGCCAGTGTGGTTTCCAAAGCCTATACCTTGAAAGTGACGGGTCCTGGCGATGTGGATGGGGATGGGGATATTGACGTGGCTGATTTGAACCTCATCAAAGCAAAATACGGACGCATTGTCGCAGTCAAGGATCCCGCTGACCTCAATGGCGACTTGAAGGTCAACGTGCTGGATTACCGCAAGGCCGCGTCGCTCTGCTCCAATCCCCAATGCGCGCTGGTAACCCCTGCGTCTTGAGAAAAGACCAGCCCGATTAACAGTGATCTAAAGCCGAGCAAGCTCGGCTCTTTTAAAAATGGAACCCGTCATGAACAAATACCTGATAAGACTGATCCCGCTGACGTTAGCTTGCTTTTTGCAAGGCGCTCAAGCCGCGATATTATCGATCAAGCTTGCCGGCGATAGCTCAACCCTTACGACCACTGTCGGCACCGAATTCGATGCCAATATATTCATTAATTCGATTGGAGATTTCGCAGGATTCGACCTTACGCTGAGTTACGACAACGCTAAATTGTCAGCGCTCGCGCTGACCAGCGGCGGCATTTTTGGCGTCGCCGATACCGAGACATTTTCCGGCATATTCACCCCGGGATCTGGGACCGTGAATGTTGCGGAGGCAATCTCGTCAACGTCTCCGGCAACTGTGGGTCTTAGTATCAATGCCCCGACGTTAGTGGCAACCATCCATTTCAGGGCGTTAACTGTCGGCGTCAATAATCTGCTGTCAATTACCGACCCGATCTTGTCTGACTTTAGTGGCAATTCCATAGGGGGCAGCATACAGACCGCTTTCATCACTATAGAGCCGCTTGCCGCCGTACCATTGCCCGCCTCATTTTTGATGTTTGCGCCAGGTCTATTGACCTTGTGCCTCTTGAAGAGGCGCGAGAAGGTAGAGTCGTAAAGCATTTTCGCGTGGGGCGATAGTACGACACCATCGCCCGACGTGTAGAAGATTGAACGCCTAACTAAGGCGGTTGCTGCCTTGGGTGTGCAGGGCTTGTTGTTTGCTTTTTATCGACCAACGGCGGTGTCGGCTGGCGCGCTGGTAGGACTCGATAAAAGCGAACCCTAAGTTGATTCATCACTACGCGATAGTGCGATGATCGCAATATCGGCAGGCGCTTTGGCGATGGGCGGTTGCCCGGCACCGCACGCGTGTTGCTCAGAATACGCGGGCGATGATTTGAATCAGGGCACCATGGTTGACGACAGGCCGCGCTGGCGACGCTGGCTATCGCTGGCGAAGACCGGCCCAGTGCCGATGGCTAAGGGCGCGACGGGCGCCGCTGCGGTGGGTGGCAACGGCGCCGGCTGGGTAACGATCACCTCACCGCCCATGGCTGCGGTTTGGGTCGGGGCGGCAGGGCCCGGCTGACGCAACATGGCTTCCGAATAGGCGATGCCATTCTGAATCTCGGCGCGGGCCGGCGCGCGTTGACGCGCGACCGCGAAGAGCTGCAAAGACCCAGCGAAATTGCCGGACTCCTGCTCTACTACCGCACGCGCGATCCAGGGTTCAGGACGATCGGCGTCGAGCTGACAGGCGCGCGCCAGATAGGCGCGTGCATTGTCGATATTGAGCTGCATGAGTTCCGCCACACCCGCCCAATAGAATGGCAACCAGTTGTCGCGATCGATCTCGAGCAGCGGCGCGAGCGTCAGCAAAGCCGAGCCATAGTCGCCGTTGGCGATCTGCAAGCGCGCCGTAATCTGACGCAGGCTCTGATGATCGGGCAGGCGTGCCAGCGCGGCACGCGCGGCATGCATAGCGCCGACCACATCACCGGCGCGTTCACGACGCAGGATATTCGGCACTTCGCGATCGAGATCGCTGCTCGCCGCGAGCTTGCCGTCCTTGCGCATATGCGCGAAACGCGCGGCGGCCGCGTGATCATCGGCGCTGACCTTCTCTTCAGGTCCGAGCACCAGTTCACCGCCATCCTCCAGTGGAATGCCAGCGACTGCGGTCGCCGATAGCGGCGCAGGACCACCCTCGACACTCTCCGGCGGCACCTCGCTCAGCACGCTGGTCGACGCCGCACTAG
>JANMJF010000565.1:0-7940 GCA_031371245.1 Pseudomonadota bacterium
GATGATCGCGCTGTTCTTCCTCAGCGGGCGCGACGCCACCGTCCAATATCTCGAAGCACGCAATTTCACCGAGCCGATGTTCGTCTTCGTGATCATGGTGATCGCGGCGAGCAAGCCGATCCTGAACAGCGTCATCGCCGCTGTGCATGGGATTGCTTCATTCATTCCAGTTCGCCGCGAGGTGGCGGTCTACTTCCTGTGCTTGTCGGTGGTCCCTATGCTCGGCTCGCTCGTTACCGAGCCGGCCGCCATGACACTCGCGGCCTTGATGTTGAAGGACTGCTATTTCCGCCGTGGTCTTTCGACCACGCTCAAATACGCCACGCTCGGTGCGCTATTCGTCAATGTCTCCATCGGCGGCACCTTGACCAGCTTCGCTGCGCCGCCGGTGCTGATGGTAGCCAACAAATGGGGCTGGGATTCGGCCTTCGTGTTCAGTCAGTTCGGCTGGAAGGCGTCGTTGTCGGTGTTCATCACCGCGTTGATCGTGACTTGGCTGTTTCGTCAGGAGCTGATCGGCAAGGCTTGTTTTGATGGCGCCTGCTCGCAGATCGATACGCCCAAGACCGTGGCCGCCATCCACATCGCGTTTCTGGCCGGCGTGGTGGTATTTGCCCATCATTCAGAACTGTTCATGGGCTTGTTTTTGTTCTTCCTCGGCTACACCGAAGCCTACAAGCAGTATCAGGATCGCTTGATCCTGCGCGAGGGCCTGCTGGTGGCATTCTTCCTGGGCGGGCTGGTGGTGCTTGGTGGCCTGCAGAGTTGGTGGCTGCAAAACATGCTGACCGGCGTCGAGCCCAAGCTGCTCTACTACCTCGCCACGGCCCTGACGGCCATCACCGACAACGCCGCGCTCACCTACCTGGCCTCTTTAGTGGACGGCGTGTCGGCCGAGTACAAATACGCCATCGTCGCCGGCGCAGTCACCGGCGGTGGCCTGACCATCATCGCCAACGCGCCCAATCCTGCCGGCGTTGCCATCCTTAAAACCCATTTCACCGACGAGACCATCAGTCCGCTGGCGCTGTTCATCGCCGCCGTGCCGCCGACCTTGTTGGCGATTATCGCGTTTCAGGTGTTGTGAACGACGTGGCCGTGGGTGACGCTAAATGTGCAGCCAGTACAACCTCTACTCGAGTGCCTTCAGAAAATCTTGTGCTCGAGGAAGTTCGCTACTTCGGTGCCGAGCCCGAGCTTGCGCGCCTGTTCATAAACGGCAAAGCCCGCCATGACGTCCTGCACACCGGTGCCGACTGACTTGAACAAGGTGATCTGATCCACACTGTCCCGTGCCTTTGCCTGGCCACTCACCACGGCGGGCATCTCGACGAACTTGGCTTCGCACCAGGCACCGGCGGCAATCGCGGCGACGGAATCGCCCGACTCCTCGCGCACCTGTGCCAGTGAATCGACCTGGATACACCCGGCGCGGGCGAAACATTCGGCATCGATTTCGCGCAGATGGCCGCCAGTCGCGCCGATCGAATTCACATGCTGACCACGCTCCATCCATAGTCCGTAGTAGGCGATAACGTCGGACTTGCCGCTGGTATTGGTGGCGACCACCACAATATCGGTGCCGGCGACTGCGGCCTGGGGCGTGGCCACAGCTTCGATGCTGACCCCGAGCTTGGCGCTCATTTGCGCCGCATAGCGTTCACGTTTGGCTAGTGTCGGTGAGAAAACTTTGGCGTGGGTAATATTGCGCACTGCGCACACCGCCTCGAAGTTGGTACGCGCCTCAAGCCCTGCGCCGATGATACCGACGGTATGTGCATCGGCACGCGCCTGATAGCGGGTGGCGACGCCGGTGGTGGCACCGGTGCGCGCGCCGGTCAAATAGGCCGCGTCCATCAGGCACAGCAGCTCGCCACTCTTCTCGTCGTAGATGAGGATGATGTAGCGCACACCATGCTCGACCGAGCCATTGAAGATCTTGATACCCATGCGTCCGCCATCGCGCATCACACAGGGCATGACACGGAAGAAGCCGTTGCTGGTGGCCAGATTAGCCCGCATCGGCATCACCACCCGTCCGCCGGCCTGCTCTTTGATGCCGGCCTCGATGACATCAACCATCTGGCTGATGTCGGTGGCGCGCAGCACGTCGTCCGGTCCGAGTATTAATGGCATGAAGCCGTCCTCAGGCCGGGTTGCGACCGACGAAGAATTCGCTGTCGTCGAGCTCATCGAGCTTGAAGCCGGATGCGATCAAGGCCTGGCGCAACGGCTTCATCTGCCGGTCGACCAGGCGCATGCTCGGGGCGCGCAGCGGACCACCATTGAAACCCTGCAACCAGCCCTGGTATTTCCACAGCATGCGATGCAGGAAGTTCGAACCGGCCAGCACCGCCATTGCCGCACTGGTCGCCTGGCGCGCCGGGAACAGCTTCCAGTATTCGTCCATTGCCTCGTTGGTGTGACCCGTGCGTATCATCTTGAAGATGCGCGGAATGGCTGGCCCGTAGTATTCGTAATTGCTGGTGCCCATGAACTGCATATCGACCAGGGTCGCCATGGGCAGACCATTGCCTTCGATGGGCTCGATCACCAGCACGCGATCTTTGAAACGATGATAGACATCGACGAAGCCACCGATGCTGGGCATGCCGCCCTCGGCCTTGATCGCAACGATGTTGGGGCAGTTGTCCAGCAAGCGCTCGATCAGCGTCGGGCTGAAGCCGGCCGAAGGATGAATGCGCTCAAAATTCCACAGTGGTACAGGGAACAGGATCACGCCGAGATCGGTGGCGTCGCAGAAAGCCTTGGTATAGGCGTAGATGTCGTCGGCGTTTTTCGGATAGAAGGTCGGCGGATAACCGAGCAGCGCCAGTTCCGCACCGCAGGTCTGCGTCAGTTTCGCCGCTTCAATGTTGTCGGCCAGAGAATTGAAACTGGCGTGGTGAATAAGATGCAGGCGGCCTTGCGCTTCATGTGCACCCCAGGCCACAAACTGCGCATATTCCGGCAACGTGACCGCGACTTCGGACACCATCAGAGTGCCCCAGAAGCCATATTCAATTTCAAGGCGGATGTCATGACGGGTCGCCGCTTCGTTCAGCGCCGATAGATCGCTGGTGAAGGTCGGTGTGACGACATTGGCCACGCCATGCATATGCTGACGCGCCCAAGCGCGGGCTTCGCTGCGGGTAAAGGCTAGTTTCATGATGTGGCCCTACATGGTCAGTTTGAGGCCGCCATCGACATAGATGGTCTGGCCAGTGATATAGCCCGCCGCCGGCGTCGCCAACAATAAAGTCGCCTGGCCGATCTGATCAGGCGAGGCCCAATCGCCAAGCGGAATGCGCGTGGCGAACTCAGCATCGACTGCCTCGGTGTTGGCGTCGCCGCGCTGGCGCGCCAGGTTGCCGCGCACGTTCAACGAGCCCGGCGTTTTCACCGCGCCCGGCGCGATGGCGTTGGCGGTGACGCCATGGGGCGCGAGTTCCAGGGCGCAGCTGCGGGTAAAGGCTTCGATGCCGCCCTTGCTGGCATCGTAATGGCCCATGCCGACATAGCTCTTCCAGGTATCGATCGACGAAATATTGATGATACGTCCCTGCTTGCCGGCCTTGATCAGATGCGGCATGGCGGCGCGGGTCAGCAGGAATACGCCGCGCAGATTGACGCCGAGCACGCGATCCCACAGCTCGGTGGACATCTCAGCGATCGGCGACATCGGATAGATGGCGGCATTGTTGACCACGATGTCGAGACGCCCGCCGAAGTCGATAGTGGCGGCGACCAAGGCGTTGATGGCGGCTTCATCGGCGACATCGCAGCTCACCGCCAACGCCTTGCCACCGGCTGCTTTGATAGCGGCGGCACAGTCAGCGTTGGCACTCGCGTCGACGTCGGCCACCACCACGGCGGCGCCGGCCACCGCCAGGTTCTCAGCGATACCGCGGCCGATACCCTGGGCGCCGCCCGTCACAATAGCCACGCGACCGGACAAATCGAATAAGGCGTTGGCGCGTGCGTCCATGACGAATCCTTTGTTCAGAAAAAAACCGTAATGTTATCGATGATGTCGTGATCGAAAATGATCAAGCGTTCGGCCAGACGCCAGCCGACGTCCGCGTGCAGCCACCAGTCTCGGCGGGTGCCAACAAACAAGGTTTCTTCGCGCCCGGAGCGGCTGCGGAACACTATGAAATTGGACGCCACCAGAACGCGCTGCGGGTCGGAGGCGTCGAGCATCTTCACATTGCTGACAAAGTGCCGAACCCGCGACGGCGGTTCTTCGGCATGGGCAGAACCGGTACGCAAGCGCGCCACGCGCAGCGCCATGCTGCCGCGATCCTCGTCAAAGTGGGTGAGCAGATGCGGACGATGAAAGTCTTCCTCGCCGCGATCCAGATCTTCCCGCACCGGCGCCCAATAGCGGATGTCATCGGCCATTAGACCCAACCAATCTTCGAACCGAGAGTCATCGAGCAGCCAGTACTCGTCGATCAGCAGCGCTTCCAGTTCACGACGCAGTGCCGAGCTCATCGCGCCATCATCTCGTGCCATTTCTCGTACAGCGAGAACACGCCAATCTCGGTCGAGGGTGGATGAATGAGGCCCGGTTTGTCGTCCATGCGACGTCCATGGCCGTGGCCCATCTGGTAGTTGAACGGATATTCGCGACGAATCACGCCGCCCTGGAAGTGGGCGATATCGCTCCAGGCCACACCGTCGTCCTGTTCGAATATGCCCGACGGCGAGAAGGTCAAGCCCATCATCTTACGCGTGATGTCGACCACCTCCGGCGGCGCGTCTTTTTCGATCAGGCCATAGGACCACACGTCCAACCCCTTAGGCCCACGCGGATGCCAGACCCGCACACTGGTGAACCCGAGGAAGGCGATGATCGACATATTCGGAAACACCGTGCCAACCTGCACCGTCAGCACCAGCTCGGCCTGCGCCGGCGACAGCATGTCGCGCGCCTCGGCGCGGATACGGGCGAAGTGTTCACTCTGGATGGGTGGTGTCGGCACCTCGCCGACGTCAAAATTTATCCAGCCATGACCATTACCGCAGTTGACTTCGAAATCCCGCTCCCAGGGCTTGGCGCCGCGAAAACCACCCTGTGGGCCGAGACCGATCTGAGCCATGCTGCGGTGGAGCGCGTCGGTATGGTAGTTGTCACCGCTGAATTGCTCGGCAGCCAGCTTCCAATTACCGCCCAAGTGCCAGCGATGGCAGCCGGGCATGGCGACGGTACCGTTGCGCGAACGGTTTAACACCAGATCCAGATACCAAGCCATATCGCCCAGATAATCGCTGAGGGGTTCGGTGGTGGCGTCGAAATTGGCAAACAGGAGGCCACGGAAAGACTCGACTCGCGGCACTTCGATCAAACCCCATTCGTCGCGGTTTAACTCGTTGTGATAGGCGCTCTCAAGCTGCGGTACGCCGCGCAGCTTGCCCGCGCTGTCGTAGCTCCAGCCGTGGTAGGGACAGACGAACAGTTTCTGGTTGCCGTGATCGCGCCGGCACACGCGCATGCCACGGTGGCGACAGGAATTGATGAATACCCGCAGCCGCCCCTCGGCGTCGCGGGTCACCAGCACCGGTTCTTCACCCATGAAGGTCGTCAGGTAGTCGTGCGGGGCCGGCAGTTGGCTCTCGTGCGCGACGTAGAGCCAGCACTTGGTGAAGATCTTTTCCTGCTCGGCACGATAGACGTCTTCGGCACTGAACAGCTTGGGACTGACGGTGCAGCGGTCGAGATCGACCAGCGATGCAAAATTCTGCATGGTCGAACCCTGTCAGTGCGGTATCAGCGGCAGGTGACCCCAGCTCGAGCCATTGGTATGCAGCTGGACGGTCCAGGTGTCCTCATCGATTTCAATGGCACCCCAGCCGAACTCAACGTCAAAACCGGACGGCGACTTCATGTAGAACGACAGCATCTGGTCATTGGTATGGCGACCGAGCGACAAATCGATGGGCACGGCGTTGCGCTGGCACAGGTAATAGGTAGTGCCGACATCATCAAGGTCGTTCACCTGCAACATGAAATGATGCAGGCGTTTCGGCAGCTTCATTTCGAGAAAGGCCAGCGAATGGTGGCGCGAATTGCAGTGCAGAAAGGCCAGATTCACGCTCGACACCACGCCGCGCTCCGGTTGCGGTCGTATCCAGTCACTCATGCGCAGACCAAGCACCTCGCGATAAAAATGCAGACTGGTTTCAAGGCTGTCGACGGTCATGGTGATGTGACCCAGGCCCTGCTCGCCGGCAACAAAACCCGACAGCACGCGCGGACACTGAAAGGGCTGCGCGCGATTCAACAGCGGCCCACAATAGGCCTCGCTGCGGATACCGTTTGGATCGGTGAAGTGGATGATATCGACCACTCGACGCCGCTCACGCAAGGAGGCATCGCCCGTGTGGACAGCGACGCCTGCCGCGCGCAGACGCACAGCGAGCGCCGCGAGCGCGCGCTCATCGCGCACTTCCCAACCGATCAGATTCAGATCGTCGAGCGCGCTCGGGGTAAGAATGAAGCGGTACTGATGCTCGTCCATGCGCAGCAGCAGACTGCCATCGGGCTCCGGCGGCAGCGCCTCAAGACCGAGCACCGTGGCTGCATAGTGCTGCCAGGCCGCGAGGTCACTGACGCCGAGTCCAAGGTAGCCGAGTTGCGTCGGCGCGGCATGATCTGTCACGAACGTTCTCCCCTGCGTTGCGATTGCTCGCTATTGATATATCAGCTCGCCGGCCAGTGCAATCCGCAAATTTGGGATGCCGGGAGTGTGTCCATTCCATTGGCAAAAGCATCAAGTCCCTGGCAGCAGAGCGACCGCCGCGCGCGCTTGCGGCACCAGCCCCACGCCACCCTGCGCCGCGTGGGCGATGATCTGAGCGCGCATGCGCGGATCCCAGTAGCGCGCCAAATGTTGCGTGATGACCGCGACTGCGTTGTCGGGATCGGCCACCTGGTTGGCAGCGATGTCGTTGACCATTTCAACCAATCGTTCGATATGCATGAGGTGCTAGCTTCCGCCCTCGACGATGCGTTCGGCATGGCTGTAGATCACCAGGTCGGGTCCGCGCACAAAAGCCGCGAGTGTGACATCGCAGGTGTGCGCAAGACGCACGGCACGCGCGGTCGGCGCCGAGACCGCTGCCAGCACAGCGATGCCGGCCATCGCTGCCTTCATAACGATTTCATAACTCGCGCGGCAGGTGACCAGGGCGAAACCCGGCGGGTATTGACCCTTGATGCGCGCGCCGATGAGTTTATCGAGTGCGTTGTGGCGACCGATGTCTTCACGCACCGCGATTACTGCGCCTGCGAGATCGACCCAGGCGGCGGCGTGCACCGCGCCGGTTGCACGATTGATGGGCTGGCGCGCAGCGAGCATGGTGCTGGCGTGTGCGATAGCGGCGCGCGTTACCGAAGGCGCCGTAGTCACGGGTGGCGGCGTGCGCATGGCATCATCGACCATGCGCTTGCCACACAGACCGCAACCCGAGCGTCCGGCCATGCTGCGCACGCTTTCGCCGTGCGGCTGGCCGAGACGCGCGGGGATCACGAGGTCAAGTTCGACACCGTCGGCCAGCGCCCGCTGTTCGACCAACACCAGTTCGCGCGGCATCTCGATCAGACCTTCGGTCAAGGCGAAACCCAGCGCGAAGTCGTCCAGATCCGCCGGCGACATCAACATCACCGCGTGGGGTTCGCCATTGCACAGCACCGCGACCGGCGTCTCCTCGGCAAGTTGATCGGTGACGTTCTCACGCACACCCGCACGCCAACGCGTGACCGCCACCGCCGCGACGGGCGCCGGCAAGCTCGGGCCTGGGCTCACCTCAGCGCGTGAGGGTTTCGCGTTCATCGAGGAATGTCCTCTGCTCGTTGCTGAAGCGGCGATAGCGTTCCTGCCAGGCGGACGGATGGGTGACCTTCACCACTTGCACGGCCGTGACCTTGTACTCGG
>JANMJF010000576.1:0-1978 GCA_031371245.1 Pseudomonadota bacterium
CCACACGCCGGCAGTTTCTCGAGCGCGTCGCGGCCGTTTGCGGTATCAGTGGTGCGTTCTCGGCAATGCGCGAGCTGGGCATGACCCGCGAGCCGGACGAGGCGCAGCCGCTGCGCGTAGCGCCGGCCCGACCTGGCACTCACATCGTCATTCTCGGCGCCGGCATGGCCGGCCTGGTGTCAGCTTGGGAGCTTGAACAAGCCGGTTACCAGGTCACGCTGCTCGAAGCGCGCGAGCGCGTCGGTGGCCGTAACTGGAGCGTGCGCGCTGGCACACGCATCGAGATGACCGATGGCAGCGTGCAGACCTGCGCGTTCACCGACGGCGAATACTTCAATGCCGGGCCGGCGCGACTGCCCAGCCATCATCAGGCGGTGCTGGGCTATTGCCGCCAGTTTGGTGTTGAGCTCGAAACTGAAGTCAATATGAGCCGCAGCGCCTTCATGTGCTCGCCAGGTGTACATGGCGGTCGGCCGTTCCGCATTCGCCAGGCCATGAGCGATACACGCGGCCATGTCACCGAGCTGTTGGCCAAGGCCATCAAGCGTGGCCGTCTCGATGACCAGCTGACGCTGGATGATCGCGACCGCATGGTGGCCTTTCTGCACGTCTATGGCGATCTGAACAAGGACGGTGAATACCGTGGCTCCGAGCGCGCTGGCTATAAAATCACACCGGGCGCGTTCGATCGCAAAGGTGTGGCGGTCGATCCCTTGGCTATGCACGAATTGCTGGATGCCGATCTGTGGATAGCTATCCTGTTCGACGAATTCGTCGACTGGCACGCCACCATGTTGCAACCGGTCGGCGGCATGGATCGCATTCCGCTGGCCTTTGAGTCGCGACTACGCGCACCTATCCTACGCGGCACGGAGCTCATCGCTCTGCGTAACGCCGAGCGCGGCGTGAACATCACCCATCGCAAACTCGCCACGGGTGAAACCGCTACGCTAGCGGCGGACTACGTCATCAGCACCCTGCCCTTCAATATCCTGGCCGGCATCGATAGCGATTTCTCCGCTCCGGTGAAAACCGCGCTCGGCCGCGTAAAATACGATCATGCGCTGACGGTTGCCTTCGAAGCGCCGCGCTTCTGGGAAGATCAGCAGATCTACGGCGGCATTTCGTACGTGAAGAATGACCCCGGCCTGGTCTGGGACCCGAGTCACGGCTTCCACGCGCCGTCCGGCATCGTGATCGGCGCCTATGCGGTCGGCGAGACCGCCGTACGGTTAGGCGACATGCCGCTCGCCGCACGCATCGCCGCCGCCAGCGCGTCGGTAGAGCAAGTGCATCCGGGCTGCTCGCAGTTATTGCGACATGGCATCAACGTCAGCTGGAACAAGATCCCCTACAGTCTCGGCCCGTGGGCGCGCGGCTGGGAAGGCGGCGACGACAACGACCCCACAGATTTCAAACTGCTCAACGCACCCGACGGCCGCGTCTATTTCGCGTCGGCCAATCTGAGCCAGATGCCCGGCTGGCAGGAAGGTGCGGTACTGTCGGCCCATCGTGTAGTGACAATGCTGACCGCGCGCGCAGCGCACGGCAGCCCGGTTTGAGATCCACGACAAAAGGAAGCGATATGCGCAATAAAACTTATAGTCGCAGGGCCGGGCTAGCCCTGGCTGTAGTGCTGACGAGCCTGACGGTGGATGTGGCTTGTGCCGACGACGTCATTCGCACGCCACTGCCCGACGGCAATCCCTTTCCGATCTCGGCGGCGGTGACGGTGCGCGGCGATCTCGACACGGTGTATCTGAGTGGCGCGCTGCCCGCAGTGATCGACAAGAACGCGGCCAAGGGCAGCGTTGCCGCCTATGGCAATACCGAAGCCCAGACCGTCAGTGCGCTCGACGCCATCAAGAGCTCGCTGGCGCGACTCGGTCTCGATATGGGCAATATCGTCAAAATGACGGTGTTCCTGGTGGCCGATCCAAGCATGGACAACAAGCTCGACTTCATGGGCATGATGTCG
>JANMJF010000608.1:0-17879 GCA_031371245.1 Pseudomonadota bacterium
CGACTTTGCGATCGGTGAGCAGCCCGCGCCACGCGGCCCCATGGGGCCGAGTCGTCTGGCGCTCTCCAAACCCGTCATCGCTGCGGTCGCCGGCCCGGCTGTGGCTGGTGGTTTCGAACTCGCCTTGTGGTGTGACCTGCGCGTAATGGAGGAGAGCGCTTACTTCGGTGTGTATTGCCGCCGCTGGGGCGTGCCCTTGATCGATGGCGGCACCGTGCGTCTGCCGCGCCTGGTCGGCGCGGGGCGCGCGCTCGATATTATCCTCACCGGGCGTAAGGTGACGGCCGAAGAAGCGCTGCGCATCGGCGCCTGCGAACGGGTCGTGCCCGATGGCACGTCGCGCGCAGCGGCCGAGGCGCTCGCTGCCGAGATCGCACGTTTCCCGCAGTTGTGCATGCGTGCCGACCGTCGCTCAGTGTATGTGCAGCACGGCTTACCTGAAGCGGACGCGCTGCGCGCAGAGTGGGCGAACAGTAAAGCGGTCCTCAAAGCCGAAGGCTTGGCGGGCGCTGCCCGTTTCAGCGGCGGGCAAGGTCGGCACGGACGCTTCGATGACGGAAATGTCTGAGCCTCAAGCCACGTCGCTCAATACAAGCCAGTGCGATAGTTCTCTTCGATCAGTTCATCGACCTGGCTGACCACCGCAGCACTGGGTGGCGCTTCCGGCGCAGCGGTCTGTTCGAGAATCATCTGGCCGAGCGAGGGCAGCTCGCGGCGATCCTGGCGACTCGCCTCGTCCCATAGTCGCGAGCGCTTGACCGCTTTCGCACAATGCAGATAGGCCTCGTCGACCTGCACACGTATGCCGACCTTAGGCGTCTTACCCTTGACCATAGCCTGGGCAAGTAGGTTATCGTCGCAGACGATCTGGGCGCGGCCATTGACCCGCAGCAAGTCCTCGAAGCCCGGCACCATGAACAATAGCCCGACATGGGGGTTCTCGATGATGTTCAGCATGGTGTCCAGGCGGTTGTTGCCGGGACGGTCTGGGATGAACAAGGTGTTGTCGTCCAGTACCTGCACGAAGCCTGGCGCGTCGCCGCGCGGCGAAACATCGGCACGACCGTTGGTCGCGGCGGTACCAACGGCGACGAACGGCGCGCGGGCGATGAAGGCCCGGCAATGTCGATCGAGATGAGGGATGGCCTTGCGTACTGCGAGTTCCATCGGCGCGCCGATATAGCGCTGCAATTGCTCGGCGTTGGTGAAAACCAAAGGTGTCTGCGCGGACATGGGGGCACTCCTAAGCGTTACGACCAGAATCGACCGAATATAACGCAGCGTCGCGCTCAGCGCTGTACTGGCGGCAACCTAGCCCGTTGTCCCTTTTGCGGTGCACTATATAATCCGGCCCCATCACCCAGCATGCTGACCCGGCGCTGCACGGATCGCCCGTGTCAGCCCGGGCCCCGCAGTCTAATTAAGAGGAGAGCGCAGATGAAAATCGCCGTGCCACGCGAAGTGCACGCGGGCGAACGTCGGGTCGCGACCACCCCCGATGTCGTCAAACAGGTGATCAAGCTCGGCTTCGAGGTGACAATCGAGGCCGGTGCGGGTGCCGCCGCCAGTTACGCTGACGAGGCCTATGTCGACGCTGGCGCGACGCTGGTTAGCGATACCCGCGCGCTGTGGAGTGGCGCCGACATCATTCTCAAGGTGCGTGCGCCCGAGACCCACCCCGCGCTTGGTTGCCACGAAGCCGAACTGCTGCGTGCCGGTCAGACCTTGATTTCCTTCATCTGGCCCGGCCAGAACCCTGCCCTGATGGAGAAGCTGGCCGCGACCGGCGCTAATGTGCTGGCAATGGACAGCGTGCCGCGCATTTCGCGCGCACAGAAGATGGACGCCTTGAGTTCGATGGCCAATATCGCCGGCTATCGCGCCATCGTCGAAGCGGCTGGGGTCTTCGGCCGTTTTTTCACCGGCCAGATCACCGCCGCCGGCAAGGTGCCGCCGGCCAAGGTGCTGGTGATCGGCGCCGGTGTCGCTGGTCTGTCGGCGATCGGCACGGCCAAGAGCATGGGCGCCATCGTGCGTGCCTTCGACACCCGCCTGGAAGTGAAGGAACAGGTGCACTCGATGGACGCCGAGTTCCTCGAACTCGACTTCCAGGAAGAAGGCGGCGGCAGTGGCGGTTATGCCAAGACCATGAGCGATGAATTCATCAAGGCTGAGATGGCTTTGTTCGCCGCGCAGGCGCGCGAAGTCGACATCATCGTCACCACTGCCTTGATTCCGGGCAAACCGGCACCCAAGCTCATCACCGCCGAGATGGTGGCGAGCATGCGTAATGGCAGCGTGATCGTCGATCTCGCCTCGGAGCAGGGGGGCAACTGCGAACTGACCGTGCCGGGCGAAATCGCCGTGCGGCACGGCGTCTCGATCATCGGCTATGCCGATCTGCCAAGTCGGCTGGCCACCCAGTCCAGTCAGCTTTATGCGACCAATCTTCGTCATATGCTGACCGAACTCGCGCCGGCCAAGGATGGCAACATCGTCGTCAATATGGACGATGAAGCGATCCGCGGCGCGACGGTCATCAAGGAAGGCACCATCACCTGGCCGCCGCCACCACCGATCCTCTCGGCCGCGCCGCAGAAGTCGGCCAGCGTCGCGCCGATCCCGACTAAGCACGGCCATGGCGCAGCGCCATCTGGCAGTCCGCTCACTACGCTCGCGACATTGGTGGTCGGTGCCCTGGTGCTGTGGGGCTTGGGCGCAGTCGCACCGCCTGCGTTCATGTCGCACTTCACGGTGTTTGTATTGGCTTGTTTCGTTGGCTACCAGGTGATCTGGAATGTCACGCCGGCTCTGCACACACCGCTCATGAGCGTAACCAATGCCATAAGCGGCATCATCGTGATCGGCGCCGTGCTGCAGATCTCAACTTCAACTTTCATCATTACGCTGCTGGCGGCGGCCGCGACCCTGCTCGCGACCATCAATGTTGCCGGCGGCTTCCTGGTCACCCAGCGCATGTTGCGCATGTTCCGCAAGTAGAGGCAGCTATGGGAACCGGAATCGTCACCGCGAGTTACATCATCGCCGCCGTGCTCTTCATCATGAGCCTCGGCGGTCTCAGCAATCCCGAAACCGCACGTCGTGGCAATGCCTATGGCATGGCCGGCATGCTGATCGCCATCGTCGCAACCGTCTGCTCCAGCTTCGTCAGCTCCTATGGATTGCTGGCGCTGGTGATGGCTCTCGGCGGCAGTATCGGCGTCTATGCCGCACGCCGCGTGCAGATGACGGAAATGCCGGAACTGGTCGCCATGCTTCACAGCTTCGTCGGCCTGGCCGCCGTGCTGATCGGATATGCCACGTACGTCAATGGTACCGGCGACATGCAAGGCGCCGAGAAGACCATCCACGAAGTTGAGATCTACCTCGGCGTCCTGATCGGGGCCGTGACCTTCACCGGTTCGGTCATCGCGTTCGGCAAACTGCGCGGCAAGATCGACGGCAAACCCCTGACGCTGCCGGGCCGCCACTGGCTGAACCTCAGCCTCGCACTGGCCTGTGTGTGGTTGGGGCACAGCTTCGTCAATGGCGGTGGCGTATTGCCACTGATGATCATGACGCTCATCGCCTTCGGCTTCGGCGTGCATATGGTGATGGCCATCGGTGGTGCCGACATGCCCGTCGTGGTGTCGATGCTGAACAGCTATTCGGGCTGGGCGGCGGCGGCGACCGGCTTCATGCTGTCGAACGATCTGCTGATCGTGACTGGCGCGCTGGTCGGTTCGAGCGGCGCGATTCTGTCCTACATCATGTGCCGCGCCATGAACCGTCACTTCCTGTCGGTCATCGCCGGTGGCTTCGGCACCGGGGGGGGCGGACCGGTAGCGGCCATCGAAGGCGAGGTCAACCCCGTAAGTCCGGAAGAAACCGCCGAGCTGCTGCGTGACGCGGCCAGCGTGGTGATCGTGCCGGGCTACGGCATGGCCGTCGCGCAGGCGCAGAACACCGTCTACGAGATCACCAAGAACCTGCGCGAGCGTGGCAAGACCGTGCGCTTTGCCATCCATCCGGTTGCCGGTCGTATGCCCGGTCACATGAATGTGCTGCTGGCCGAAGCGCGCGTGCCCTACGACATCGTGATGGAAATGGACGAGATCAACGCCGACTTCCCGTCCACCGACGTGGTGCTGGTGATCGGCGCTAACGACATCGTCAATCCGTCCGCGCAGGACGAACCCAACAGCCCCATCGCCGGCATGCCGGTGCTGGAAGTATGGAAGGCGCACACTGCCATCGTCATGAAACGCAGCATGGCGAGCGGTTATGCGGGTGTCGACAATCCGCTGTTCTTCAAGGACAACACCCGCATGTTGTTCGGTGATGCGAAGCAGAGTCTCGATAGTGTGTTGAAAGCGCTGCAAGGCTGAGTGCGATTGGCTCTAGCGTCCGACCGCGAACCAGCCCTGATACCCGGCCACGCCCTTGCCTGGGATTTTCTCGCCCTCGGCGACGTCGATCACATAGATGGTGAGATGGGCAAGTTTACCGGCTGAAGGTCGCGGTGGCGGTGACACCAGGCGTCGCGCCGGTGTCGCAAGACTGCCCATAGGTCGATGATGACCACCATGATCCCGTGTAAAACGAAGCTGCGCGCCGTCTTGACAACACCGTGCCGGGATAACTCTGCGCAACAGTGAGGTTTCTCACCGTCCATACGCGATGCATGTCGGCAAGATGGCGCGGTGTAGGGTGGTCGTTAGTAGTACGCATAGCCGCTGCTAAACTGCCACGCACATAACGACGGAGTCAGACCAGTGTCGCGTGCGACGACGAGCGCCTCTTTTCGACTCGATGCGAGCCAGCTCGCGGCGCTGTCACAGCGCGCCATTACCAAGAGCTACCCACGCCTGAATGTGATCGTTAACGAGGGCGATCCGACCGATGCCGTTTACATCATTCTCGAAGGCCGCGTGCGCATCTTCATCGCCGATCACAAGGGTAAGGAGGTCACCCTCAACGTACAGGGCGCGGGCGAGTACTTCGGCGAGATGACTCTGGACGGTGGGCCGCGCTCGGCGTCGGTAATGACGCTTGAGCCGTGCCGCTTCATGATCGTTGCGCGCGAATCACTGGAGAGTTTCTTCGCCAGTCATCCCGCATTCGCCATGCACCTGGTGCACAAGCTCATCAGTCGTGTGCGTGTGCTGACCGAACGGGTCAAGAGTCTCGCCCTGCAGGACGTCTATGGCCGCTTCCGTGGCATGCTTGAGGAGCTGGCCGTCGAGCAAGATGGTGTGCGAGTGGTGGAGGGACGTATGACCCAGTCCGATATCGCCAGCCGCATCGGCGCCTCGCGCGAGATGGTCAGTCGCATTCTGAGCGACCTCAAGACCGGCGGTTATGTGAGCCAGGCTCGCCACCGCCTCATCATTCACAAGAAGCTGCCGGCCGACTGGTGAGGATGCAAGTGCAGCGGTAAGTGCTGCTAAGCCTGTTAGAATCGCGCCCGATGTTAAGTCTAGACGCGGTAGCGGTGCGGCGTGGCGGCCGCCTGTTGTTCGACCATGCCACCCTTGCCATTCACGACGGCCAGCACGTTGGTATCACCGGCGCCAACGGCACCGGCAAGACCACGCTGTTCAAGTTGCTGCTCGGCGAATTGGGGCCCGACCAGGGCAATGTGCGTCTGCCCGCTGGCATGCGCGTGGCGCACATGGCCCAGGAAGTCGACACCACCAGCGCTAGCGCGCTCGATTATGTGACCGATGGCGATCAGCGGCTACGCGCGTTCGAACGCGCACTGGCGGCCGCTGAAGCAGTTGGCGACGACGCACGGATCACCGCCGCCCACGCCGAGCTCGATCATATCGATGGCTATAACGCCCACTACCGCGCGGCCCAGCTGCTGCATGGTCTGGGTTTCAGCCAGGCCGATTGCGCGCAGCCGGTGGCCGAGTTCTCGGGCGGTTGGCGTATCCGTCTCAATCTCGCCCAGGCTTTGATGTGTCCTAGCGATCTGCTGTTGCTCGACGAACCGACCAACCATCTCGATCTCGACGCCACCAAGTGGCTGGAAGACTGGCTGAAACGCTATCCCGGCACCCTGCTGCTGATCTCCCACGACCGGGACTTTCTCGACACGGTGGTGACCCACATCGTGCACATCGAACACCAGCAGCTACGACTTTATCGCGGCAACTATTCAGCGTTCGAAGTGCAGCGCGCTGAGCGCCTCGCCCAACAGCAGACGCTCTACCAGCGCCAGCAGCAGCGCGTGGCGGAGATCGAGGCCTTTGTGCGGCGTTTCCGCGCCAAGGCCTCCAAGGCACGCCAGGCCCAGAGTCGCCTCAAGGAACTCGAGCGCATGCAGACCGTGGCAGCCGCCCACGTCGATTCACCCTTCGATTTCCGCATTCTCGAAGCAGATCGCGTCTCGGATCCGCTGCTCAGCCTGAACGATGTCACGGTCGGCTATGACGGTCGTGCAGTGCTGCGCGACATCAAGCTCAATCTGCATCCCGGCTCGCGCATCGGCCTGCTCGGCGCTAACGGTGCGGGCAAGTCGACCTTTATCAAGACCCTGATGGGCGAGCTTACGCCACTGTGCGGCGTGCTGACGCCGGGCACGCACTTACGCATCGGCTATTACGCCCAGCAGCAACTGGAAGTGCTGGATCTCGATGCCAGCGCGACCCTGCATATCCAGCGTCTGTCGCCGTTGGCCACAGAACAGAAGATACGCAATTTTCTGGGCGGCTTCGATTTTCATGGCGATGCGGCGCTGGCGCCGATCCGACCCTTCAGCGGCGGTGAGAAGGCGCGTCTGGCGCTGGCCCTGGTGGCTTGGCAGCAACCCAATCTGCTCCTGCTTGACGAACCGACCAATCACCTCGATCTGGAAATGCGCCAGGCCTTGACCCTCGCCTTGCAGGAATTCGGTGGTGCCATCGTGCTGGTGTCCCATGACCGCTATCTGCTGCGCAACTGTGTCGATGAGTTTCACCTCATCGAAGACGGGCGCATGCAGCCTTTCGATGGTGATCTCGACGATTACCATCGGCGCCAGCAGAGTCGTGAACGTGCCGCTGGTGCGAGCGAGGCGGCAGCTGCCGAGGGTGATGCCAGTGCCGGCACTGTGCGCGGCAAACAGGCCCGTCAGCAGGCGGCCGCGCGGCGCGCGCAGGTCGCGCCGGCGCGTGCGGCGGTGAAGAAGCTCGAAGCGGCCATCGACAAGATTCACATTCAATTCGCGGCGCTCGCCGCGTGTCTCGCCGATGCAGCGCTCTACGAAGTGGCACGCAAGACCGAACTCACCGAGCTATTGCACAGCCGCGCACGACTGCAACAGGAATTGTCCGAATTGGAGACTGACTGGCTGCGCCGCCAGGAAGCGCTCGAACAGCTTGAGCAGGAACTCGAACTCTCAGCCTGAGAGTTCATTCAATGCAAACGGGGCGCGGGCACGCTGTCGTCGTCCCGACGTTCTTGGCTACTCGGTGCCACGACATTGGCATTGCGGGCATTTAGCCAACGCACCAGATCACCTGCTGGCATGGCACGCGCTAAGTAGAAGCCCTGCATCTCATCGCAGCGATAGGCGCGCAGGAAAGCGAGCTGCGCTTCATTTTCAACCCCTTCGGCGATCACCGACAGTTGCATGCTGTGGGCCATCGCAATCACGCCACGGGTAATGGCGGCGTCCCCCGGGTCGGTGACCAGATCGCGGATGAAAGATTGATCGATCTTGACTTGATCGACCGGCAGCGCTTTCAGATTGGCGAGCGACGCGTAGCCGGTGCCGAAATCGTCGATGGCGATGCGCAGGCCCAAACCCTTCAGCGCTTGCAATATTTGCCCAGCTCTTTCGCGTTCGTGGGTCACCGCACTTTCAGTGATCTCAATTGTAATGCTGCGGGGATCGGCACCCGAACTGGCAAGGGCCGCTTTGACGTTGGCCAGTAGAGCGTCGTTGGCGAGCTGGCGGGCCGAAACATTGATGCTGATCTTGAGCGGCATGCCAGCCAATTGCCACTGCCGTGACTGCCGACAGGCCTGTTGCAGCACCCACGCGCCGATGGGCTGAATCAAATCCGATTCTTCGGCGACTGGCACGTATTCACCCGGCAACAACAGGCCGCGCTGGGGATGATGCCAGCGCAGCAGCGCTTCAGCGCCGACCACTTGATTGGTGTCGAGTGCAAGAGTCGGCTGGTAGTAGAGTTCGAACTCGTCGTTGCGCAAGGCGTGGTGCAGCGCATTGGCTATCTGCAAGTGATGGCGCACGCGGGCATCATAGGCTTCGTCGTAATAGCCAATAGCATTGCGTTCGCGCTGTTTAACGCGATGGAGCGCGGCGTCGGCGTGTTGAAACAGGCTCTCGATGTCCTCGCCGTCGCGCGGATAGAGACTGATGCCGATGCTGCCCGTGATGTGGATATCGTCGTGATCGAGGGCATAGGCTTCGTTACCGACGGCGAGAAAGCGCCGCGCCATCTGGTCGGCGGTGGCGGTGGTTTCGAGCCCAGTAAGCAGGATGCCGAACTGATCGCCATCCCAGCGCGCGACGGTGTCATGGGCGCGCGCGGTGTGGCTGAGACGTTCGCTCAGTTCGATCAGCAAAGCATCACCGATAGCATGGCCGTGGCTGCTGTTCACGTATTTGAAGCCGTCGAGATCGAGAAACAATACCGCCAGCATGGTGCCATCGCGACGTGCTACAGCGATGGCTTGCGTTGCACGGTCGGCCAGCAGTTCACGGTTGGGCAGATGGGTCAGTGCATCGTGGGTGGCCTGGTGGGCGACCTGGCGGCTCAGCGACAGGTTTTCCGTCACGTCGTGAAAGGCGATGACCGCGCCCTGTCGTGAGCCATCGTCGGCGACGATGGGGCTGGCAGTAATGCGCACCGCATAGCTGTCACCGAAGCGCTTATTGAGCACCGCGTAGGACGGCGAGCGCACTGAACGATTTTCGCGCAGCGCCTGGCTGATGATGGCGGCGGACTTGTCACGCTCGGTCTGTTGCGCCGACCAGAAAATGCTGGAGATGTGGCGCCCGATGGCGTCACGCCGGGATTGATCGCTTAATTGTTCCGCGACCGGGTTCATATAGGTGATGACGCCGTTGAGATCGGTCGTCACCACCGCGTCGCCGATTGCGTGCAGCGTGGCGCGTGCCAGCTCGCGCTCACGTTTGAGAGTGTGTGCCGCGCGTTCCACCCGCCGCCAGCTCCACAACGGATAGCTGCAAATCGCAGCCAGCAGCGCCGGCGCCGGCGCAAACCATAATTGCAAGCCGAGCAGCAGCACGACCGGTGTGAGCAAGGTCAGCGCCAACAGCAGGCTCGCGAGCAGCAGGCCCTGACGCGGCGAGCAGCGCGGATAGAGCAGGGCCGGGGCGAGCGCGAACAGCGACAGCAGCAGTACATAGGTGGCGCCGCCGAGCGGCGTGATCCAGCTGTGCGTGCGCAGATTGTCGAGCACGGTGGCATTAAATTCGACACCCGACATCGGTTGTCCCTCGCCGGACACCGGTGTGGCAAGAGAGCGTCCCAGTCCGCCGGCCGTCACCCCGACCAGCGCTAAGCGTCCGCGCAGATTGGCCAGCACACTGTCCTGCCGCAAGACATCGACAAAAGAAAGTTGGCGGAAACGTCCGGGCGGCCCGCCGAAATTGACCAGCAGACGATGGTCGCGCAGCCATTGGCCACGAACGTCGCCGCTTGCCGTGCCGCGTGTTTCCCCTGGCAGGTGTTGCCAATCGTTGGGTGCGACCTGCTCAAGCATGGCCAGCGCCAGCGTTGGCCACACCGGCGAGCCCAAGCCGGCCTGCAGATAGACGCTGCGGATCAGGGAATCGCGATCGAGTTCGGTATCAACATGACCAAGCTTGGCCGCGACATTGGCGAATACGCGCAAGGGTTGCACCTCGCGCAAGGGACCGTTGGCGCTTTCCTGATCGGGAAACACCGGCAACACCACCGTGCCGTTGGCGGCGATGGCGCCGGCCAGATGATCATCGCCGCCATCGTCGGCGGAGGCTTCGGCAAACATGATGTCAAAGCCCACCCCGCGCACGCCGGCGCGCGTCATGCGTTCCAGCAATTGTGCATGCAGATGCCGCGACCACGGCCAGCGGCCGAGCTGCTTCAAGCTGCGGTCGTCGATCGCGACGATAACAATGTCATCGGGCGCTGCGCTGTTGCGCAGACGCATGGCGGCGTCGTAAATGACGTAGTCCCAGCGCTCTAACATGCCTGACAGTGCCGCGAGTGCGGTGATCGCGCATAACGCGCCGGCTAAGCGCGCGGTCTCGCCGCGCGACCACTCGGACAGTCGCGCGGCGATATCGATCACAAAGCCAGGCCTATCAGCGGCAGGAAGATGATCATCCACCAGCGCGCGCCGGCCTTGGCTGGCACTTCGATTTTCTGCACGCTGCCAAAGGCGCCTTCGGTGCCGTCACTGTCGATGGTCTTGACGCGCATGTAATAGGTGCCGCCCTTGGGCCGTTTGAATTTCGCTTCCGCGCCATCGACGTGCATGTCCAGCGTCGGCTGGTCGAATTTTTCCTCGGCGGCGAGTTGAAACTGGAAGGTCTGGCCGGCTTCGCCGGCGCGCCACCGTACACTCATGTTCTCTTTGTCGACCGCTGGCGCTTCCATGGCCGGCGCGGGCGGCAGGCGCCGGAACTGCTGGGTATCGCTGTAGGGGCCTTGGCCTTCAGCAGTCGTGATGGACGCCACGCGCCAGTAGTAGATGCCCGGTGGCACCGGCTGCGGGGTGGTGGCCTGAGCGGCGCTGATGGTGTCGTCGTCCATCACCCGATCGTTGAAGGCCGCATCACGTGCAACTTGCAGGTGATAGCGCTGAATGCTGTTGCTTGCGCCCCAGCTCATCTGTGGGCGCTCGTCCGGCACCCCGGCGGCGGGGGTGGGTGCGGTCAAGAGCGGCGGTTCGGGACGCGCATCGAGTTCGAAGCCATGGTCGGCATTGAGCCCTTCCAGGCCCTGGCCATCGATGCCGCGCACGCGCAAAAAATAGTGGCCGTCGGGCAGGTCGGGGCCACGCAAACGCGTGCTGTCGGCGCGCCCATCGAACAGCGGTGGGTCGAAACTGGCCTCGGCGGCGAGCTGAAATCGATAGGCGCTCGCGCCCGCTAGCGCATTGATGGTGACCGCGACCGGCACCCGCTCGAGACGGGCGGGCAGCTTGGCCAGGCTCGGCGCCGGCAGCAGTGCGATGGGCGCTGTGGGTGGCTGGCGGGCGGCGGCCACCGTGCCGAAACCGGCCGCGACTTCCACGCCGTCGGCATCGTTGCTGACGCCGACCCTGCCTTCGAGCACTTCACTGCGGGTTGTGTTCGCTGCGGCGTTGACCCGATAGCGGGTACCGCGCACCGCCGTAACGGCCGCCGGTGTGCTGATCTCGAAACGACCGGGGCCTTTGCCGAGCGGTGCCACCAGATTTTCCATACGACCTTGGGTGAGGCGCACCTGCGTGTCGTAATACTCAGTATTCTCAAAACCGCCCAAGGCATCCAGATGCAGCTCAGCAGCGGCGTGCACTAGCACCCGCGAGCCATCGGCAAAGTCGAGTGTGACGTTGGAATCCTCACCGGTGCGTATGACGTCACCGCTGCGCAGTTGCATACCAGCGGCCAGCGGCCGACTGGCGCGACGACCACCGAGTTCGGCATGGCCATGCACGGTCGTGACTTTGGCAATGGCGTCGACGCGGCGTAGCCATTCAACCGGGATGCGCAAGCGTGTGCCGGGCGGAATATGTTCGGCGTCGACAATGCGATTGAGGGTTTGAATGCGCGGCCAGTATTTGACACCGGCCAGATAGCGCTCGGTCAGATTCCAGGGGTTGTCGCCGCTTTGCACGGTGTAGATCCATTCCGCTGCCTGCACGGGGCTCACCAACATGCCCGATAGCACGAACAGGAGGGCGAGACGAACGAGACGAGACGGCTGCTGTGGCATGGTGACTCCCAGCGCACGAGCCGGGTGCCTGGGCCATCCGTGCGCGAGCGTTCCAACGAATAATGAATTACTTTCGACTGTGCTCGCGCATGGCATGCGCCGCGTCGAGCCGGAGAGTATCGTACTTAAGAAAGCGTCGATCCGTCACGAAAGCGTGATTCGATTCACGAGTGGGGACGGCTGCCGCCCTGTTGGCGAGCATCCGCCTGCGAGTTGATAGTAACGCGCGTGCTCAGCAAAGGTTTGCTGAGACGCACATCGCGTTGGCCGGTCGGGCCGATAGAGACGTTGACAGCGCAGGCCGGCCCCGATCGGCGCCGGCCTTAGGTGAAACGCGGCCGGCGGCGCGACAAACTCAAACCGAACAGGCCGAGGCCCGTATCGAAATCGCCATTGACGCCCACGGTCTGGCCGACGAACGGATCTCGCCCTCGACCGCGGCCAGCGAAACCAGGCCGCACGCCACAGCTATGCCCTCAAGCAATGCGGCACCAGACGGGCGCGGCCTGCGAACCCGTTACACTAACTCAGGCACGGATAAGTTCGCCCCACCGACCAGCACGAGGAGACTATGAGGATGAAATTCGGACTCATGAGCGGCGCCAGCATGCATGGCATTAGCGTCGAAGATATCGTGTCCCTGGCCAAACGCGCCGAGCACGCTGGCTTTGACACTTTGTGGATGGCTCACATCCGCTCCATCGATGCCATCGCCGCGCTTGGTGTTGCCGGGCGTGAAACCCAGCGCATCGAACTCGGCACGGCGGTCACACCAACCTATCCACGCCATCCCATGGCTATGGCCCAGCAAGCCCTGACCACCGCCCAGCTGAGTGGCAATCGCTTCGTGCTCGGCATTGGTCTGTCCCACCGACTGGTGGTGGAGGGCATGTTGGGGCTGTCCTACGCCCAACCGGCGCGTCATATGCGCGAGTACTTGAAGATCCTGCGTCCGCTGTTACGCGGCGAAGTGGTCAATTTCGACGGTGAGCAATTCCGCGTAGCAAATCTGCAGCTCGACGTGCCTGGTGTGCGCGACGTGCCGGTGGTGGTCGCGGCGCTCGGTGAACACATGTTGCGTTTGAGCGGTCGCCTGGCCGATGGCACCAGCACCTGGATGACGGGTCCGCGTACGATCGCCGAACACATCGTCAAACATCTGCTGCCGGCGGCCAGTGCAGCCGGACGGCCGGCACCGCGTGTGATCGGCGGCTACCCCATCGTGCTGACCAATGCGGTTGATGACGCACGTGCCGGCATCGCCAAGAATCTCGAGATCTATGGGCAGTTGCCGAGCTATCGCGCGATGCTCGACCGCGAAGGTTATGGAGGTCCGGCGGACGCGGCCCTGGTCGGCGACGAAGCGACGCTGCGACGCGAGATAGCACGCATCCGCGACAGTGGCGTAACGGATTTCAACGCCGCGATCGCCGAGACCGATGCGGGAGCCTTTGCGCGCACCTTCGAGTTCCTGGCGGCGGTGAAGAACGAGTTCGCTTAAACCACGATGCCCGGAACGTCGTGTCTGTAGTCCAAGCGCTGAGCAGCGGCGCTGCGTTCAGGCCGCGGTTGCTGCGCTGAGGTTCCCGTCGCTGTCCAGCACCAGGCCAGCGGCGCGCGCGGCGTCTTGCATCGAGGCTGGCCAACCGACACGGCCGGGGTCGTGGCCACCGACCACCGCCAGCATCATGGCGGTGTCAGCGCCGACATTGCGAAAGCCGCGCATGACATGCACCGGCACCGAGATCACATCGTAAGGCTCGAGGATCACTTCCTTCTCACCTAGCGGCCCCCAGTAAATGGACCAACGTCCGGTCAAAGGCATGAACACTTCCTGGGTCAGATGCGAATGCAGGGCGGCGCCCTTGCCGGGCGCCGAGCGTATCATGGCAAGATGGAAATCTTGGGCTGCGATCTGCGGCTGCATGCTCGCGTCTTCCTGCACGCCATTGCCGATGATGCTGAAGATCTCTCGCTCGTGACCCGCAATGCGGGTGTCGAGAAAAGCTTGCGCGGAGCTTTTCTGATTGTTGAAGCGTGCGACATTGCGCTCCATGTCCTCGACGCTGAAATCGAGATCGCTGATTTCGGCAGTTTTGACCATTGCTGCGGCCTCCCCAGACCTGATGTGTGGGCCAGACTAGCGCCGGCCGCGCGTGCCTGGCAAGGTGCCTGCGCGCAGGGACTGCCGACGCGCGGTCGGGTACGCCACAATAGCGTCGCTCTTGAACAGCTGCGCCAGCGCGGAGTAAGACGCCCGTGACCGATATCGACACCAGCCGGCGTGATCGCCTGCGTTTCGGCATCTTCATGCCGACCGTCAGCAATAGCCCCAACATCAGTCACTACAAGGCCGATCAAGCGGATTGGACCTTCGCCGCCAACCGCGCCATCGGCCAGGCCGCCGAGGCAGCGGGTTTCGATTTCTTGTTTCCGATCAGTCGCTGGCGCACCATCGGCGGTGACATTGACTACCACGGCAAATCGCTGGAGACCATGACTTGGGCGGCGGCTATGCTGGCTTCGACCTCGCGCATCCAGATTTTCTCGACCGTGCATGTACCGGCCTTCAATCCGGTGGTGGCAGCCAAGATGGGCGCGAGTCTCGACCACATCGGCAACGGTCGCTGGGGCATCAATATTGTGAGTGGCTGGAATCGCGCCGAGTTCGACATGATGGGCATCGAAATGCTCGAACACGGCAAACGTTATGAGCGTTCGGAAGACTTCATCAAAATTTTAAAAGGCCTGTGGACCGCGCCGCCGGGCAGCTTCGACTTTGAATCCGAGCATTACACCGTGCGCGGTGGTTATGTGATGCCGCAGCCGACGGCCAGACCACATCCACCCATCGTCAATGCCGGCACCTCGACCGACGCCCGCGAGATGGTCGCCCGTCACTGCGATTGGGCTTTTGTGTGCCCGGTCAGTATGGACGATGCGCAGGCGCTGGCGGCGGAGTTCAAGGCTCGCGCGCGCGCTTACGGCCGCACGGTGCGGGTGGTCTGCATGGTGTTGCCGGTGTGGGCGGCGACCCACGCAGCGGCGATCGCCGAACGCAACCGAGTGATCGAACAGATGGACCCGGTGGCAGTGCGCAACTGGGCCGATGGCCTCGGCATGGAAAGCGGTTCGTTCAATCAGCAGACGCTGGAGACTTTCGCCTTTGGTGCCGGTTCGCTGCCATTGCTAGGGACGGCCGATGAGGTTGCTGAACAGATTGCTGAGTTGTATCGACGCGGCATGGATGGCGTGCTCATGAGCTACATGGACTTTCTCGGCGACACGCGACGCTTCGGCGCGGAGATCGTGCCGCGACTGCGAGCCATCGGCGTGGTGTGAGTCGTAGCGGTTGCAGGCGCGCGGCTCACGGCCGTAACTGCGGAAAATCCACATGACGGAACGGCACGCCGTGGGGTGCGAGTGCCATCTTCTTCAACGGATGGCGGCCGCCGTCGTCATGTTTGAGTCCATCGATATTGGCCATGCCATCGTGGGGCCGTGCGGCCACCCATGCGTCGTCGCCGAAGAAGCGCAGTGAGAGCGTGCGACGCCGCACACCGGCGCGGGTCGGCGCGCCGCCGTGCAGAGTAGCGGGATGGAAGGCCACCACATCGCCGGGCTGCATGGCCCATGACTGAATAGGAAAATCTGCGCGCGCGCCCTCGATGGCCGGTAGTGGCGGCCACTGCGCCGGGTCGAATAGATTGGCAGCGGGGTCGTCGGCATTGAAGGCGCTGGGATTGTAGAGCGGGCCGCGATGGGAGCCACGGATGAACTCCAGCGAATAGTCTTTCTCGACGGGGTCGAGATTGGTCCACAACACCGCCAGGTGTTCGCCGCTGGCGGGCAGATAGGGCAAGTCTTGATGCCAGGGCGTGCGACGGGTGTCGGCACCATCTTTCAGCCAGATCTGTTCGTACATGAGCCAGATGTTTGCACAGCCGAACAACTGCGCGCAGAGATCGGCCACTACCGTCTCGCGCAACAACTCGCGGTAGGCGGGAAAGCTATCGGGGTTGGCCTGGTCCTGATAGAAGGTGCCGGGCGTGCCGAGCAGCACCGGGCCGGCACCGGGGCCAGGATGACTGAGTGTCCAATCGAAACAGGCCTGCGCGAGTGTCAGCGCACGAGCGTCAAGTACACCGGGCAGGAAGACCACACCATCTTCTCGGAAACGCGCGCGTATCTCCGCCGGATCGAAATCGAATTGCATGACGGTGTCCCGATGTTTCCCGCCAAAACCCTAACGCCTCAGCGACGCGATGGCAACGCCTAGATTAATTTCTTGTCGCGCAACTCGTCTTTGACATAGGCGTAGTAGATGGGCGCCACCATCAGTCCGGCGAAACCGAAGGTGGCCTCCATGACCAGCATCGCGAGCAGCAATTCCCAGGCGCGCGCGTGGATTTGTCCGCCGACGATGCGCGCATTGAGGAAATACTCAAGCTTGTGAATGACGATCAGATAAGTGAGTGAGGCCACCGCCAGATAGAGTGACTGACTCAAGCTGACGGTGAAGATCATGGTGTTCGAGATCAGATTGCCGAGGATCGGAATCAGCCCCAGCACGAAGGTCACCACTACCAGCGTCTTGGCGAAGGGCAGGGTAACGTCGAACCACGGCAGCACGACCAGCAGATAGATACCGGTGAACACGGTATTGATGGTGGAGATGCGCATTTGCGCAAATACCACGCGCTTAAACGCCAGGATCAGATGCCGCCCGCGCTCGGCGAGTGCCACAGACAGCGGCCCGCGATCGCTACGAATAGTCGCGCTTTCCAGCGAGAGCAACGCACCTATCACCATGCCGATCACGATGTGGGCGAGGGCGCGACCGACGCCGGTACCGGCGACCTGGAACACTTCGGCGTGTCTGCGCACCCACGTCACCAGGGCCAGGCGTACTTCCTCAGTGTCTTGCGGCACGTAGTGCAGCAGCCATTCCGGCAGGCTGGCACGGGAATGTTCGATGATCTCGGCCATGCGTTGGATCAAAGCCGGCACGTTATCGCCGCCGTTACGCATGAACGACACCAACGACACAATGGCCGCCAAGGTCGCAGCGATGACAATTGTCGCGATCAGGGCCACGGCCAGCACGCGCGGTGTGTCGCGCCCGGTAGCGGGCGTCCGCAACAACGGCACCAGCGCATCGATCAGGGCGAAGATCAGCAGCCCTGCCAACAGTGCAGGGAGTAGATGGACGAACAACAGGCCCAGCAGGCCGCTGACGAAAAGCATCCAGGTGGCGATGTCGTAACGTGAGATCGACGGCGATTGCATTAGCAGTCCTCGCCGCTGGTGATGCGCACGGGCCGCGCGTGTAAGGCGAGCCGCTTAAGCGCGAATGAGAGGCGGCTGCGCCTCACCGAGCCTTGGGTCCGTAGGCCACGAACACGTTGCCGGGCATGCCCCACAGGCCATAGCCGGAACCGAAGTACACCCAGCCATCAACCACCACCACACCAGCGCCCTTGATCGAACCGCCTTTGGCCTTCACACCATTGACGGTCGGGAAGTCACGCAGGGTGCTGGTGTCCCAGATGACCTGGCCGGTAATCGGGTCATTGGCACGCATGTGGCCATCCATGGAGCCGGAGAAGATCGCACCCGGGATCATGGCTGCGGCTTGCGGCTGTCCAGCGTTGCAACCGGGTATAGCGAGACAATCGGGCTTGTGCGCGGGTGTCTGCCACAGCGTGCTGCCGTCAGCGATATTGAGCGCATAGATGCCGCCCGCCGCGCCCGGTGCGCTGCGCGATTCCCAGACGTCGGAGATCGGCACGTAGACGTGGCTCTCATCAGCCGCATAGCCCCACTCGATGCCACCCAGCACACCACCCGGAGACAGACGCTTCTGCCACACCACGGCACCCTTGTTGTCGGGATCGATGGCATGCATGACGCCCGACTTCTGGCCGGCCAGCA
>JANMJF010000613.1:0-4141 GCA_031371245.1 Pseudomonadota bacterium
CCACACGATCTCGATGTGCCCCCTGGGGACGAAGCGCAGGCCTGAGCCGCGCTTATCGCTTGTAAAAGAAGCCTGTTCGTCATGAATCCGACCCCTACCAAGATCAGCATAGTCGCCGGCGCGCGGCCGAATTTCATGAAGATTGCGCCGATCATCCGCGAGCTTGACCGCCATCGGACCGTGTTTGAATACCGCCTGGTGCACACCGGGCAACATTACGATCGCGATATGAGCGATGTGTTCTTCGAGGAACTTGAGATCCCGAAGCCGGATTACCACCTGGATGTCGGCAGCGGCAGCCACGCGACTCAGACTGCCAAGATCATGATTGGCTTCGAGGATGTCTGCCGCAAAGATCGGCCGGATCTCGTGATGGTGGTCGGCGATGTCAATTCGACCCTCGCCTGTTCGATCGTGGCGAAGAAACTCGGTATCGCGGTGGCTCACATCGAGGCCGGACTGCGCAGCGGCGATCTGCACATGCCCGAAGAGATCAATCGTATGGTGACCGATGCCATCTCCGATTATTTCTTTGTCACCGAACCCAGCGGCGTGAGCAACCTCAAGCGCGAAGGCCACGCGCCTGAGCGCATTCATTTTGTCGGTCACGTGATGATCGACAATCTCTTTCACCAGCTCGCCAAACTCGAAACCATGGACACCTCGCAGTTCGCCTCGGCCGCACTCAAGCGCGCCCATCCGCGCTACGGCGTGGTGACCTTGCACCGGCCGTCCAACGTCGACGATCGTGCGACCTTGGCGGCCATCGTCGAAGGACTGACGGTGATCGCCGCCGAGCTGCCGCTGTTTTTTCCCATCCACCCTCGCACCCAGGCGCGCATTCAGGAATTCGGCCTGCGTTTGCCTTCGACCGTGTTTACCTTGACGCCACTGCCGTTCATGGAATTCCTGGCCCTGTGGAAAGACGCGGCCTGTGTGCTGACCGACAGCGGCGGGCTGCAGGAGGAAACGACGGCGGTAGGCGTGCCCTGCCTCACATTGCGCGAAAACACCGAGCGACCAGTAACCATCGATGAAGGCAGCAACCACCTGGTCGGCAATGACCCGCAAAAGATGATCGCGGCCGCGCGCGCGGTGCTTGCCAGCACACGCGGCGAACCGCGCCGGCCAGCACTGTGGGATGGCCAGGCGGCGCAACGCATCATCGCCATCCTGGCCCGCGAACTGAAGGCCACCACCGCCTAGCGCGGCGATCACGATGCATTTCGATCTGCTCAATGTCGCACTGGGCGTGCTGTTGCTGGGTGGCTTGGCCGCAATCGTCACGCGGCCGGTCAACGCCGTCTACGCCTACCTGGCGGTGCTGTTTTTCTTTCCCAATGTAAGTTGGGGCGTGGCCGCTGGCGTTGAGAGCATGAATCTCTATAGCCGCGGCACTGGCCTTTTCTATTTTTCAATCGTCAATCTCTACCTCTTTGGTTTGTTCGCGTTGGGCATTTACTACTGGGGGCGCCCAAATTCTGGCATCGAAGCCTGCAACTTGCGCAAGTATTTCGTCTTCTTCCTCGTGCTTTTTCTTGTCCAGAGCCTGGTAGGCACTATTGCGGGTGTTCCGCCCGAACGTATTCTCATGGGGCGGGGCACCATTAATCTGGTGAATATGGGGATCTTCACCATGGTGCTCATCCGCGCGGTCAACACGCCGTTAGAGGTGGGACGTCTTGCGACGGTCATTCTGACTTGCGGAGCGCTACGCGGCTCCTTCGGCATGCTCCGTTTTCTGTTTTGGGGCGGTGATATCGCCAATGTCTATGACAACGTGCAGAAGCTCGGCATTAAGCTGACCTTCTTCGATATCAACGATGGCCTATTGGCCTGCCTGGCCACCTTCATTGCTGCCTGGCGCTTTTTCGACAAAGGCACACCGGCACGTTACAAGCCCCTGTATGCCGCCATCACGGTGCTGGAGGTGCTCGTCGTGGCATTTTCTTATCGTCGAACGGGGTGGGTCGGCCTGGCGGCGGCTTCGATACTGTTTTGCTTCATGCAGCCCTTGCGCCTGCGCATCACGCTGCTGGTGGGCGGTGTAGCAGCGGGTGGTTTCGGCCTGACGCTCTTGATAGCGCGTCGCTTCAGCAAGCTCAGCCATGGTCGGGGTGTCTCCGAGATGCTGTTCTACGACGTCGGCACCAACCTCAAGGAAGGGCGCTTGGCGGAGCTCAATCGCGCCTTTCAGACGGTGGCCGAACATCCGATATTTGGTGTCGGGCCGTGGGGTGGCTACGGCCCTGCTCATATTGAATTCATGCACAGTGGTTTTCTGCATCTGTGGTTGAAGAGTGGACTGGTCGGGTTGTTGCCGTTCATCGCACTCTTGGCGGCCTTCGGCTACTTTTTCGTGCGTCGTGTTCAAGGTGTACCGTGGGGACATCGCGACACCTTCGGCGCGGGCTTCGCCGGCCTGCTGTTCCTCATGCCCAGCTTCGTGGGCGGCACGCCGATCATTGAATACCGCACCATGCAGATGTTCGGCCTGTGTCTGGCCTTGCCCTATCTCACTTACGGTGTGCACCGCGTCGGGAGCAATCAGCGTTTGGCGTCGTCGGCACCCGCGCGGAGTGGCTTCGCGCTGGCGCGCCAGAAGCTGATCGACGGCGAGCGCGCCGTCGCGCGCGGCGCGTAAGCCGGCATGAGTCGCGGGCTGCTGCGTAATTCACTCAGCAACCTCATGGCCGGGGTGATACCCGCCGCTGTGGCGTTGTGCACCGTGCCGGTGGTGATCGGTAAACTCGGCGCGGTGCAATACGGCATCTTCGTGCTGTTGACGTCGGTCGTGGGTTATTTCTCCATGCTCGACATCAATGTCTCGGCCGGCTCGATGAAATATCTCGCGGAGTACCATGCCCGCAGCGAGCACCGACGCGCCTCGGAAGTGGTGACTTGTGGCGTGCTCATTTACGTCATCATCGGACTGGTGGGGGCGGTGAGTCTGTTCGGCAGCGCGGCTTGGGTGTTGTCGCACTTTTTCGACGTGCCCGAGGAACTGCGTGCCAACACCGTGCATGCCTTGCAAGTTGGCGCCGTGGCCTTTCTTTTCGGCCAATTGCAGGCCTACCTGAACAGCGTGCCGCAAGCCTTGCTGCGCTACGACGTCTCGGGCCGTTACGAGTCGATCTTTGGCGTGCTGGTCTCGCTCGGGACGATGGCCGTGGTGCTGGCCGGTGGTGGATTGGTCGTGATCATGGTGGCGCGGCTGACGCTCAGCATCATGAACTGCGGACTCCTCGTCGCCGCTATCCGGCGCCTTATGCCGCAACTCGCATGGCGCTTGCCGCCGCGCGCGATGGTCGGCGCAGTGTTGTCCTTCAGTGGTTATGCCTACTTGAACCGCGTCGCCGCTGTGACCTATCAGAATGCCGACAAGCTGATCATTGGCTCATTGTGGGACATGCGCGCGGTCGCCTTGTTCTCGGTGCCGTTTCTGCTTGCCAACCGCGTGTTCGGCATGGTCTATCGGCTCGGTCATGTACTCTTTCCACTTGCCAGTGCACTGGCGTCACAAGACAAGCAGGAACAGTTGCGCGCTACCTACCTGCTCGCTACCCGCTATCTGGTCTATCTCAATGCCTGCCTGTGTGTGATGTTGTGCATGCTGTCGCGCGAGATTCTGCATTATTGGGCGGGGCATGAATTTGGTCCGCCGGCGGCCCTGGTTCTGACCTTGGTGGCGGCCGCCGTATTCATGGATTCCTTGACGAACTTGCCTTCGCTCGTCAACGACGGGCTCGGCAAGCCGCGCAATACCGGCGTGTTTGCACTCGTGCGGGCGGCACTGGGTGTGGGCCTGCTATTCGTGTTGGTTCATCGCTACGGCTTCATCGGTGCCGCGTGGGGGCAGCTCTTGACATCGAGCGTCATGAGCATCGCTTTTCTCATTTACATCCACGGGCGCACCGTGCCGGTGTCTTTGCTCACTACGGTGCGCGTAGCCTATCTGCCGGCGCTGCTGGTGCTCGCGCTGTTTCTGCCCATTGCGTTGCTGCGCACCGGCGCGACACCCGCCAGCCTGCCGGCCACCGCAGCCTTGATCTTCGCAGTGAGCACCGTGCTCGCGCTGGTTGGCTGGCGCTGGGTGCTGCGCGACGAAGCGCGCGCTATGGTCTTGGCGCGGCTGTGGCCG
>JANMJF010000627.1:0-2005 GCA_031371245.1 Pseudomonadota bacterium
CGCGTTCGAGGGCATCCGCGCCTACCAGACCGCGCGTGGCACCGCCATCTTCCGTCTCGACGATCACGTGCAGCGCCTGTTCGACACCTGCCACATCCTCGAGATGAAGATGCCCTTCAGCTTTGATCAGATCCGTGACGCCTGCATCGCCAGCGTGCGCGACAACAAACTCGAGACCGCCTATATCCGCCCGCTGGCCTACTACGGCTCGGAAGGCATGGGCCTGCATGCGCAGAATCTCACCACCCATGTCGCCGTGGCGGCGTGGTTCTGGGGCGCTTATCTCGGCGCCGATGCGCTGACCAAGGGCATCCGCATCAAGACTTCGTCCTACACCCGGCATCTGGTCAACAGCGTCATGTCCCACGCCAAGGCCTGCGGCAACTACATCAATTCCATACTCGCGCTGCAGGAAGCAGCGCGTGACGGTTATGACGAGGCGTTGTTGCTCGACGCCGACGGCATGGTTGCCGAAGGTAGCGGCGAGAACATCTTCATCGTGCGTCGTGGCAAGCTCTATACGCCGTCCATTACCTCGGTGCTGGAAGGCATCACGCGCGACACCGTCATGCAGATCGCGCGCGAAGAAGGCATCGCCGTGGAAGAGAAGCGCATCACCCGCGATGAGGTTTATATCGCTGATGAATGCTTCTTCACCGGCACCGCCGCCGAAGTCACGCCCGTTCGCGAACTCGACAACCGCCGCATCGGCACCGGCTCGATAGGCCCAGTCACACAGAAGTTGCAAAGCATCTATCTGGACCTGGTCGAAGGCCGCCGCAAGTGCCCGGCGGAGTGGTTGACCTTGGTCAACTGAGACGCACTGCGCGCGGTCGAGACATGACGCGCGCAGTGGTGGTATGGCAGTGGACCGACGGCAAACGCGGCCATGAACGCCAGTGCGAAGGTCTGGTCGGCGCGCTCAAGCAACGCGTTGCGGTCGAACACCACCTCCTGCCAGTCTCGCCGGCGCCCCGGCGGCGCTGGTTCGAATTCCTGTCTTCCTCCCTGCCGGCTCATAGTGAGCTGCCCGATCCCGATTTGATCATTGGCGCCGGCCGTAGTTGCGGCTGGCCCTTGCTCGCCGCGCGCCGCGCCCGGGGCGGACGCACTATCTGCATCATGCGCCCGCAACTGCCGCAGTGGTGTTTCGATCTATGCATTATTCCCCGCCACGATGGTGTGCCGCCGACGGAGCGCGTGATCGTGAGCGACGGACCGCTGAATCCTATGCGGCCGGCGGCGGCGCGCGAGAGGAGTCTCGGTGTCATCCTGCTCGGCGGCCCTTCCGCCCATCACGACTGGCACGACGAAGCGATACTCGCGCAGATAAACCAGCTGCTGGCGAGCTCGCCGGGCATGCGCTGGGTGGTGAGCGATTCGCGACGATCACCGCCCACGCTGGCCGTGCGCCTGGCTGCCATGTCCGACGTGGAATTTGTTAGCCATCGCGATGCGCCGCCGGATTGGCTGACGGCATTGCTGGCGCGCGCAGCGCAAGCGTGGGTCAGCGCCGATAGCGTTTCTATGCTCTACGAGGCCCTCAGCGCCGGCGCGAATGTGGGCGTGCTTGAGGTGCCCGCGCGGCGTGTGGATCGCATCACCGCCATCGCCGCTGATCTACGCGCGCGTGGGCGCGTGATGTCCTTGGCGGATGCTGCGCGCGGGTCGGCGGCGGCGCCGGTTTTGCTGCGCGAAGCCGAGCGTGTCGCTGATCTGATGCTGGCGCGCTGGCCAGGCCTGGTGAGGGTGTCATGAGCCGCCGTTTGACGGTCGTACAACTGTTACCGCAACTCGATGTCGGCGGCGTTGAGCGCGGCACTATACAGATTGCTCAAGCTCTGAGCGCCGCCGGCCACCGCGCCATCGTAGTCAGCGCCGGTGGCCGTCTGGTGCCGGAGCTAGTGGCCTGCGGCGCCGAGCATGTGCGCCTGGCTGTCGGTGAGAAACGGCTAGCCAGCCTGCGCCACATCGGCGCCTTGCGTGATTATCTGCGCGCCCACCA
>JANMJF010000629.1:0-15249 GCA_031371245.1 Pseudomonadota bacterium
GACGAAGGCCGCTTCGAGACTCGGCTCGATGCGGATGATCTTCGCCTTATAGATATTTGATTTTTTCTGTTCCCGGCCCGTCGCTTCGATATCGAGGTCGTAGAGTTGTTGCCCATCGACCAATGCAACGCGCAGCTCTTCGGGCTGGGTCGCGTTGACCAGCATTCTTTTCATCGTCAAAAATCCCGTAGCGGGGTGTCAGGTGAGCGTACGATTGGAACCGTCAAAAGCAGTTCCGGCACCTGCGTGCTCGGACGTCGCCACACACTGGCGAACCCCAGCCGGTGCCGACATTGCTGCCAGGGACCGACGTCGATTGATACACTGCACGTGGACTTGAGTGCCACGGCCGCCGTTGCGCGGAGCCCGCATGGGATGACCCGGCAGACCGGTTGAGCCAGCGTTAAGAACGAGGATAAACGCTGAAGCTACCGTCCCGCCCGCGCAAATGCGAAACTGTGCGTGCGGGCAGAACCTCTGACGGGATTGCTAAAATACTTCGAAGCCTAGCCGTAACTTCCCATATTTTGGGGCATTTCCGCTTCCAAATTCCGCGCCTGATCGATGCGGAAAATCAGCGTGGACTATAACAACCTTGAGCGTGCTCAGCAATCACGAAACCGACACCACGAACGTGAGTCCGCGTACCGCGGTGCGCGCCGAGACCGTCGCCGCCGAACACGCCGGACGTCGCATCGACAACTTCCTGCTGCAACTGCTGAAGCCGGCACCTAAGAGTCTGGTGTACAAGCTATTGCGCAGTGGCCAGGTGCGCGTCAACGGCGGGCGCTGCAAGCCGGACTACCGCTTGAATGATGGTGACGTGCTGCGTATTCCACCGGTCGTGGCGACCGTGCCAGGGGAAATCCACATTCCCGACTCGCGTCTGGCGCAATTGGCCGCCGCCGTGTTGTATGAGGATGATCATTTTCTGATTGTGGACAAACCCGCCGGTCTGGCCTGCCATGGTGGCACCGGTGTCGGTTATGGCGTCATCGACGTCGCCCGCCGTCTGCGTCCCGAGGTCGCGCGCCTGGATCTCGCTCATCGTCTTGACCGCGACACCTCGGGCTGCCTGATTCTGACCAAGCAGGTCGATGTGTTGCGCGGTCTGCACAGCGAGATCCGCGAGCGCCAAATCGACAAACGCTACTGCGCGCTGTTGCGCGGGCACCTGCCGACTGGGCTCGAATCGATCAACGCCGCGCTCCATGCCAGCCGCGCGCAAGGTGCCGAGAAGCGCGCGCAGGTCAAGGCCGACGGCAAGATCGCGGAGACCATCATTGAACAGGTCGAGGCGGTTGGTGCGCATTCCTTAGTGCAAATGCGCCTGGTAACCGGCCGCATGCATCAAATTCGGGCGCATGCCCAGCATATCGGCCATTGCGTGGCAGGAGACCGCCATTATGGCGACCAGGAGTTCAACCGTGAGATGGCCGCCCGCGGCCTCAAGCGCCTGTTCCTGCACGCCGCCTCCGTCGGCTTCGAGGTCGGCGGCCAGCGCATAGAAGTCGCGGCGCCGCTGCCACCGGAGCTGGCGAGCGTGCTGGACCGACTGCGCCGTTTCTCATGATCCGCCTGGTGGTATTCGACTGGGACGGCACCCTCATGGATTCGGAGGCGCGCATCGTCACCGCCATGCAACAGGCCTTCCTCGCCCACAGCGCCATCACGCCGAGCCGGCCGGCGGTACGCGAGATCATCGGTCTGGATCTCATGGTCGCCGTGGCGCGACTTGGTCCGGCGTTGGGCGGCGGCCAAATCGATGCGATTGTCCACGACTACCGGCAGTGTTATGCCGGTCTACATGCAATTCCGAGTCCCCTGTTCGATGGCGCGCAAACCCTGCTGGCGCATCTCGCTGCGGCCGGTTACATGCTCGCCGTCGCCACCGGCAAGAGCCGTCGCGGCCTCGACCACGCCATGCACGAGAGCGGAGTCACCAACTATTTCGCCACCACCCGCTGCGGCGAAGAGGCCGCACCCAAGCCAGACCCCGCCATGCTGCGCGACATTCTGCTTGACCTCGATACCGCGCCCACCGAAGCGCTGATGGTCGGCGACACCGAATTCGACTTGCTGATGGCCGCCGCCGCCGGGACCCATGCCGGCGCGGCGACTTATGGCGCACACTCGCGCCAGCGCCTGCTCAGTCTCAAACCAGCGATCGTTATCGATGCCCTCGAAGAACTACCAGCGGCGATAGCGCGGTTGAACCGCACCACGCAACCCGTCTGACACAGGAGTACGCCCCCATGGGCTGGGACCAACCCGACAACGACCCGGCAGCGGCTGCGAAACCCGCCACCGACACGCCCAGCGAACTTGAGAGTCGCCTGTTCGAGCGCATGTCCTTTGAGTTTCTGCGCGAACAGCGCGCCGCGCGGCGCTGGGGAATTTTCTTCAAGCTGCTGGCCGCGCTCTACGTGGCCGGTTTCATGCTGCTCTCGCTCCCGAACGGCTGGAATCTATCAACATTAAGCGCTAGCAAGGTCACGGCCCTGGTCGACCTGCAGGGTGTCATTGCCCATGGCAATCAGGCCAGTGCCGATAATATCGTTGCGGGACTACGCGCCGCCTTTGATAACGCATCGACCGCCGGCGTGGTACTACGCATTAACAGTCCCGGGGGTAGCCCGGTACAGGCGGGTTATATCAATGATGAGATCTATCGTCTGCGGGAAAAACATCCAGATATTCCGCTCTATGCCGTGGTCGAGGACATGTGCGCCTCGGGCGGCTACTACGTCGCGGCAGCGGCCGACAAGATTTACGCGGACAAGGGCAGTTTGGTCGGCTCGATAGGCGTGCGCATGGACGGCTTTGGCTTCGTCGACGGCATGCACAAGCTCGGCGTCGAACGGCGTCTGTTCACCGCTGGCGAGAACAAGGGCTTTCTCGACCCTTTTTCGAGCCTGGACGCGGTGCATGTCGAACATGTGCGCAAACTTTTAGCCGACGTGCACCAGCAGTTCATCAATACCGTACTCAAGAAACGCCGTGGCAAGCTCAGCGATGATCCGACGCTGTTCTCTGGCTTGGTGTGGACCGGTGAGCGCGCGCTGGAACTCGGCTTGGTGGACGAACTCGGCTCGACCGGCATGGTTGCACGGGACGTAATCGGGGCTGAGAAGATCGTCGACTTCACACCGCGCGACTATTCGGTAGAAGGACTACTGAAACGTACCGGTGTGTCCATGCTCAGCGAACTGGCGACAACACACGGCTGGTCGTGGTGAATCACCCAGCAAGCCCAACCGCGCGCGCGACACCATGCTGGTCAGCGCTCAGCGCGGCGCGGGCCAAGGCCGCGTCGAGTGCAAAGACCAAGCTGACTGCGCAGGCATTAAAAACCTGTGTTCTAACGCGCTGATGTTTGGCCTATACTACCGCGCCCTCATGGCCAGCGAACTACCCGAAAATATCGACTGCCGGCAACTCGCGGCCGGCTTGGGTGAACTGAGTGGCACCTTGCAGGCAGCACGACTCGCGCGTGTCGACGAGCCCTATCGCGTCGCGGGCGTAACACGAGTCGACGTCCGCTGCCGCCCCAGGGACGGTGGCGGATATCAGCTGCAAGGGCGTATCGCAGCCCCTTTGGAAGCTCGCTGCCAACGCTGCCTGGAATGGATGGCGTGGCCGGTCGACGTGACACTGGATCTGGTGGCGTTCAGCAAAGCGCCGGTCGCCCAGGATCATGACGAAGCTGACTGGATTGAACTCGCCGACGGCATGCTGCCGCTGCGGGAAGTGTTAGAGGACGAAGTACTGCTGAATTGCCCGTTCGCCCCTTTACATGGGCTAGCGGATTGTCCGGCAGAGGATAGTTTCGCGGCAGCCGCGGTCACGAGTGACCGCAAGCAGCCGTTCGCGGGCTTGGCCGATTTGCTCAAGCCACACGAGCAAGCGTGAAGACAGACCGAATTTATTGAAGCGGAGAGTGCACCATGGCAGTCCAACAGAACAAACCGACCCCCTCGAGTCGCGGCATGCGTCGTTCTCACGACCGACTCAAAAACCCAACCTTGTCGGAAGAGCCGACCAGCGGTGAAACCCACCTTCGCCACCACGTCAGCGCCGACGGTTACTATCGCGGCAAAAAGGTCCTGGCGGACCAAGAATAAGTTGCCCGCTCAGTGGCGTGATGCCCCGGGTATTGCGCCGACAGCTGCGGCCTTCAAACCATAGCGTTTTTGACCTGAAAGACACCCACGTTTTGCTGTGACGATTCGCATCACAATCGATGCCATGGGCGGTGATCACGGCCCCGTGGTGACCGTGGCTGCCGCCGCGCATGCGCTTGCGCGCCACTTGTCATTGGAATTGGTGCTGGTGGGCAACCAGGCGATGCTGACGCAGTCATTGCGCGACAACGGCCTCACCGGGCATCCGCGCGTGATGGTCCAGCATGCAGAACAGGTCGTCGAAATGCACGAGCGCCCATCGCTTGCGCTACGCGGTAAACGTGAATCCTCAATGCGCAAGGCCATCGACCTGGTTAAGGACGGCAGTGCCATGGCCTGTGTGAGCGCTGGCAATACCGGCGCGCTGATGGCTATCGCACGTTATGTACTGAAGACCTTGCCGGGCATCGATCGGCCCGCGATCTGCGCGACCTTGCCTGGCCTGCTCAAGACCACTCACGTACTCGACCTCGGCGCGAATGTCGATTCAACTTCGGAAGAGCTGTTCCGCTTTGCGGTGATGGGCGCGGTGCTGGCCGAGGCGGTCGACAACCGCGAGCACCCGACCGTCGCGCTGCTTAACATTGGCGAAGAAGAAATCAAGGGTAACGATCGGGTCAAACAAACCGCCGTGCTGCTTGAGAAAAGCCCGCTCAACTATGTAGGTTTCGTCGAGGGCGATGGCATCTTCGCCGGCAAAGTCGACGTCATCGTGTGTGACGGCTTCGTCGGTAACGTCGCGCTCAAAGCCAGCGAAGGCGTGGCGCGCATGCTGGGCGAAATCGCCCGCGAAGAGTTCAAACGCAGCTGGTTTTCCAAGTTTGGGGCGGTGTTCGCCAGCCCGACTTTGAAAGCGCTGCGTAATCGCGCCGACCCGCGGCGCTACAACGGCGCGAGCCTGGTCGGTTTGCGTGGCATCGTAATCAAGAGCCATGGCAGCGCCGACGCGTTTTCGTTTGAGCACGCCATCAATGTCGCGGTGCTCGAAATCGAAAAAGCAGTACCGGATCGCATCAGCCACCTGCTCGAAGAATTGCTTGCTGGTAGCGAATCAACATGACCACAGCGAGTTCCTGCGCCAAACTCGGTTTCGTTTTTCCCGGACAGGGTTCGCAAAGCATCGGCATGGTAGCCGCGCTGGCGGCCGAGTTCGGCGAAGTCCGTGCAAGGTTCGACGTCGCAACTGAAGTTCTGGGCTTCGACCTGTGGAAACTGGTCAGCGATGGCCCTGCGGAAGAACTCAACCGCACGCAGAACACCCAGCCGGCACTGCTTGCGGCCAGCGTCGCGACCTGGGATATCTGGACCCATTTGGCTGGGCCGCTACCCGGCGTAATGGCAGGTCATAGCTTCGGCGAATATTCAGCCTTGGTCTGTGCAGGCGCGTTGGACTTTGCAGCGGCCATCGCGCTGGTCGCTGAACGCGGCCGGCTTATGCAGGAGGCCGTCCCGAGCGGACAAGGGGCGATGGCGGCCATACTTGGCCTTGATCTCGGCGCGCTTGAGCAGGTGTGCGCCGAAGCGGCGTTGGGCGGTGGCGTGTGCTCTTGCGCTAATCTCAATGCACCGGGACAAATAGTCATAGCGGGTAGTGCGGCGACCGTCGATCGCGCCTGTGAATTGGCCGGCACTCGTGGCGCAAAACGGGCCATGAAACTGCAGGTCAGCGTGCCTGCTCACTGCGCGCTGATGACGCCTGCGGCCGAGCGACTCGCGAAACGACTTGCTGCTGTTCATTTCGAGACCCCGCGCTTAACGGTCCTGCATAATGTCGACGTTACCTGTCACAATGCCGCGACGGAAATTCGCGACGTATTGACCAGACAGCTCTATTCGCCCGTACGCTGGATAGAAACGATCGAGCAATTCGCACGCGCTGGCATCACCCATATCGCGGAATGCGGGCCCGGCAAAATACTGGCCCCGCTGATCAAGCGCATCGACAAGAACTTGCACACCATCGGCTTGAATGAGCCGGCTAATGTGCGCGATTTTATTGCTCTCGCTCGGAACGAATTGTCATGACCACGAGACACCTCGCGCTGGTAACGGGTGCAAGTCGAGGCATCGGCCTCGCCATCGCACAACAGTTAGCGAATGACGGCTTCGACATCGTTGGCACGGCGACATCTAGTGCGGGTCTTGAGGCCATTGAGAGTAACTTGTCAGCAAACGGCGCGCTGCGCGCAAGCTTGACGCTAGACGTATTGGACAGAGGCTCCATCGAGGCCTTTTTCGCGGCTTTGGACCAGCGTCAACTGAGTCCTGCGGTGTTGGTCAACAACGCCGGCATTACGCGCGACAATCTGCTGCTGCGCATGAAAGACGACGAGTGGGATGCCGTGATCGCAGCCAACCTGAGTGCGGTATTTTCACTGAGCCGGCGCTGCGTGCGCGCGATGTTGAAAGCACGCTTCGGCCGCATCATCAATATCACTTCGGTGATCGGTGCGGCGGGCAATGCGGGTCAGGCAAATTACGCGGCGGCCAAGGCGGGCGTGGTGGGCTTTACCAAGTCACTGGCGCTCGAAGTCGCGAGCCGAAACATCACCGTCAACGCGGTCGCGCCGGGGCTCATCGATACCGATATGACCCGCAAACTCACAGATCAGCAGCGCCAGTCTGCCCTCGGCCAGATTCCCATGGGACGCATGGGCTCGGTCACCGAAGTGGCGGGGGTGGTGGGTTTCCTCGCTTCGCCGTTGGCCGCCTATGTCACTGGCGAGACTATCCATGTCAATGGTGGGATGTACATGGCCTGACATAATCGCGGCGGTCGACCGTCATGTAGCGGCGCTGCGAGGCGTTTCGGGTCACACAAAGATTTGATGATTTTAAAGTTGATTTCAAAGGGTTACTGCACGCACACGCACAACGTTTGCTTGCAGTTTGGTCGGTTTTCACTAAACTAGCATTCGCCGCAATCACGGCGTCACCACCATTGGGAGGAACTTCAAGCGATGAGCAGCGTTGAAGAACGTGTCAAAAAGATCGTCGTCGAGCAGTTAGGGGTCAAAGAAGAAGAGGTCACCAACGAAGCATCGTTTGTCGATGATTTGGGTGCGGATTCGCTTGACACAGTTGAACTGGTAATGGCGCTCGAAGAGGAATTCAAAACTGAAATTCCTGATGAAGAAGCTGAAAAAATCACGACCGTTCAGCAGGCCATCAATTACATAAACGAGCATCTGGATACATAATACCCACAAACATTTGCGATAAGGCCGCGATTCGCCTCCAGAACGCGGCCTTTTCCATTTCTAGATCCCGGCACGAGGTATAGTCAAGTTGGCGCAGCGGGTGGTGGTTACAGGCATGGGACTGGTTGCGCCCAATGGCAATACAGTCGAGTCTTCGTGGCAGAACACGGTTAACGGCGTAAGCGGCATCGCACCAATTGTGTCATTCGACGCGTCGGGGTTTGCGGCGCGCATTGCCGGCGAAATTAAGAACTTCGACATCACGCAATTCATCTCGGCCAAGGAAGCGCGCAAGATGGATCCGTTCATCCATTACGGTTTGGCGGCAGCCATCCAGGCCATCGAGGACGCTGGAGTGGTGGTTACCGAAGCCAACGCCAAACGCATCGGCACCATCATCGGTTCCGGCATTGGCGGCCTGCCAGGCATCGAAAAAGGCTATCAGTCTTTTCTCGACGGCGGTCCGCGGCGCATCTCGCCGTTCTTCGTGCCGAGCAATATCATCAATATGGTGGCCGGCAATCTCTCGATCAAATACGGCATCAAAGGCCCCAATTACGCCATTGTGTCGGCCTGTTCGACGGGTGCCCATTGCATCGGCCTGGCAGCGCGCACCATCGAGCGTGGCGAGCAGGACATTATCATCGCCGGTGGTGCGGAATTCGCGACCTGTCCGACGGGTATTGGCGGCTTCGCTTCGGCCAAGGCGCTGTCGACGCGTAACGACGATCCGACGGCGGCTAGCCGCCCGTGGGATGCCGAACGCGATGGCTTTGTGCTTGCTGACGGCGCTGGGGTGTTGGTACTGGAATCCCTCGAACATGCTCAGGCTCGCGGCGCGCACATCTATGCGGAACTGGTCGGTTTCGGCATGAACAGCGATGCTTACCATATGACGGCGCCATCGCCGAACGGTGAGGGCGCGGCCGACTGTATGGCACTGGCCCTGGCCGACGCCAAACTCAATCCCGAAGACATCGACTACATTAACGCGCATGGCACTTCGACGCCGGCTGGCGACAAGGCCGAGACCGAGGCGGTCAAACGCGTGTTCAAAGATCATGCGTATCGTCTGGCCATGAGTTCGACCAAATCCATGGTCGGCCACATGCTGGGTGCCGCAGGCGGGGCCGAAGCGGTGTTCTCTATCCTCGCCATCCGCGATCAGGTCGCGCCACCGACCATCAACCTCACCCATCCCGATCCGGAGTGCGATCTCGACTACGTGCCGAACGTCGCGCGACCGATGAAAATCAAGATCGCGCTGTCCAATTCGTTTGGTTTCGGGGGTACCAACGGCACGCTGGTCTTCCGCCAGTTCTAGCGTCGCGCAGGCGCGTGTGACGGCAGTCCGCCGGCCAACACGCACCACTGATCGAGGCCTGACAGCATGATCCTGCTCGACGGACAAGCGTCTGACGCGCTCTTTCTCAACGACCGCGGTCTCGCCTACGGCGACGGCCTGTTCGAAACCATCGCCCTGCGTGATGGCCGTCTGCTGAGTTGGGAGGCGCACATCGAGCGACTACGACACGGTTGTGCCGTGCTCGGGCTACCGCCACCTGCCGCCGCGCAATTGTTCGACGAAGCCACGGACGTTGCCGGTGGGCATCGTCGCGGCATTGTCAAAATCATACTCACGCGCGGCGCCGGTGGGCGCGGGTATCGTCCGCCGAGCGCAGTGCGCACGCGTCGTATGGTGGCCTGGCACGATTGGCCGGCCGATCTGGACGAGCACGACGCACAAGCAGTTCCGACCTGGCTATGCCACCAGCGGCTTGGCTTCAACCCGCAACTCGCAGGCATCAAACATCTCAATCGACTGGAACAAGTGCTCGCCAGTGCCGAGTGGCCGGCACCACAGTATTTTGAGGGATTGATGCAGGACTTCGACGGTTTGCTCGTCGCCGGCACGCGCAGCAATATCTTCGTGCTGCGCGACGGCGAGCTTCTGACCCCCGACCTCACGCGCTGCGGCATCGCCGGCATCGTCAGACAAGCGGTGATCGACGCGGCACCCCGTCATAATCTCAAGAGCCTTATCACTTCGATAACAATGACCAGCCTCACCGCCAGCGATGAACTATTGATCTGTAATTCGGTATTTGGAGTGCGGGTGGTGGCGCGGATTGACGATGGCGACAACAGCCTGCGCTTGCACAATAGCGGCATAGGCTCGGAACTCATGCAGCAGCTACGCGCTGACGACGTGATTCCATGAAGAAGCGCCGACACGCACTCATCGCGCTGGCATCGTTAGCGCTGCTCGCAGGCCTGGCCATTGCGGCTTTCGATTACGCCAGCCGTGACGCGATGGCGCAGCCAAACACAATTCGCGAGCCATTATTATTCACCGTGGCGGCGGGGTCCGACCTTGGCCAGGTCGCTGCGAGTCTGGAGCACGCTGGCCTCGTTTCTCACCACGCCTACTTCGAATGGCGTGCGCGCTGGGCGGGTGTGGCGGGTGCCTTGCAGGCCGGCACCTATGAAGTGCTGCCCCAGGACACGGCGGCCGCTGTATTGGCCAGGATCGTGGCGGGTCGCACCAAAACTTTTACCATCACTTTTGTCGAGGGTACGCGCTTCAGCGATGTGCGCCGCGTGCTTGACGCCCACGCTTACGTCGCGCATAAATTTGCCAAGCACAGTGATGACGAAGTAATGACGGCGCTGGGCATGGCAGGCCAGCCGGCGGAAGGGCAATTTTTTCCGTCTACCTATCACTTCAAAGCCGCTACCACCGATCTCGATCTGCTCAAACGGGCCTACCGACGCATGCAGACACAATTGAGTAACACCTGGGGGCGTCGCGCCGCGCAACTCCCCTACAATTCCCCCTACGAAGTACTGATCATGGCGTCCATCGTCGAGAAAGAGACAGCGCGTGCCGAAGAGCGACCAGCCATCGCCGGGGTGTTTGTGCGACGCCTTGAGAAGGGCATGAAATTGCAGACTGATCCGACCGTCATCTATGGCATGGGCGACGCTTACAACGGCAATCTGCGCCGCGCCGATCTCGAGCGCGACACGCCTTACAACACCTATACCCGCAGCGGTCTGCCGCCGACGCCCATCGCACTGCCAGGGGCTGCCGCGCTTGACGCGGTGGTCATGCCCGCGCCCGGCACGGCCCTTTATTTCGTTGCGCGCGGCGACGGTACCCACCAATTCTCCACGAGCCTCGCCGAGCACGATGATGCGGTGCGCCGTTTCCAGTTGCAGGGCCGCCAATGATCAAGAACGTTTTCGTCACGCTTGAAGGGATCGAGGGCGTTGGCAAGACCAGTGCTGTCGAATGCGTGACGGATTGGCTGCGCGGCCAGGGTCGTGCGGTGACTGTCACCCGCGAACCCGGCGGTACGCAACTCGGTGAGCGGGTGCGGGCTCTGGTACTGGATCACAATGGTGTAGCGATCGCACCGTTGGCCGAGCTGTTGCTAATGTTCGCCGCCCGCGCGCAGCATCTCGAGGAGCGTATCCGTCCCGCACTGGCAGGCGGCGAAGCGGTGGTCTGTGATCGCTTCACCGATGCGACCTATGCCTATCAAGGCGGTGGGCGAGGATTGCCACAATCCCATATCGATGCCGCCGCGCAGCTAGTCCATGGCGACCTCCAGCCGACGATCACCATCCTGCTCGATGCGCCACCCGAGGTCGGACTCAGACGTGCTCGTGCGCGCGGTGCGGCTGATCGTTTCGAGGCCGAGCAATTGAGTTTCTTCGAGCGCGTGCGTCAAGCCTACCTCGAACGCGCGCGGTGGCAGCCGCTGCGTTTTGTGGTCATCGACGCCAGCCAGGACCTGGCGAGCGTGCATGAAGAGATTCGCGCGCGACTCACCGAGCGCCTGACATGAGCGCTCCCTATCCGTGGCTGGCCGAGCCGTGGTCCGATCTGGTCGAGCGCGCGGCACGGGATACCCTCGGTCACGCCTATCTTCTGTGCGGACGGGACGGACTGGGCAAATTTGCTTTCGCGCAGAGTTTTGCGCGCGGCCTGCTGTGCGAAAACCGCCCAGTTGACGGTCAGGCCTGTGGCAGCTGTCGCGGCTGCCTGCTGAATGGGAGCGGTAATCACCCGGATTTGAAGCTCATCACGCCGCAGGAAGAGCGCAAATCCATCGTCATCGATCAGGTCCGCGAGCTGATTGAATTTTTCACCCTCAAGGCCCATTACCATGGCCGCAAGATTGGCATCGTTCATCCGGCCGACACTATGAACACGGCAGCCGCTAATGCCTTGCTCAAGATCCTCGAAGAGCCGCCTGCGACAGCACTCTTGATCCTGGTCGCCAACCGTCCGGCCTTGCTGCCAGCCACCATTCACAGTCGCTGTCAGCGCTTCAATTTTCCCATGCCGGCCTGGGATGTCCGCGAACAATGGCTGGCCAGTCAGCTCGCTACTCGCGAGCAGGCGCCGAAGCTTGTCGACCTGACCTTATGCGGCGCGCCGCTCGAGATGCTGGCACAGCTAGACTCGTCACGTCCGCAGCTCATGAACGACATCATCGCCGCCTTGCGCGCAGCCTGCGATGGTCGTTCCAATCCGCTTGAGTGCGCTCGCGCGTTTGCCGATGTCGACGTCAGGCGTTATCTCGATGCGCTCGAATTGGCGGTGCAGGCGGTGCTTCAGTTGCGTGCCGGCCACCCGCCGGTGCAACTGCGCATGTCCGCCACCGGCCAGCGCCAGTTGCAGGAAATCTCAGATAAATTACACTTCGACAGCCTGCTGTCCTATCTTGATCTCGTCGGCGCGAGCCGCGCGATAGTGCTGCGTTCGAGCGGTGTGCGCGGCACTGAAGTGATCGAAAATTTGTGGCAGCGCTGGACGAAAATCACGCAAATGGAGAACGCGCCATGAGCGCAGTCGGCAAGAATCCTCGTCAAGGCATCCTGTCTCTGACCATCCGCGACAAAAGCTCGCTGTATGCGGCCTATATGCCCTTCGTCAAGAACGGTGGCTTGTTCATTCCGACCAACAAGGTCTACAAGATCGGCGACGAAGTCTTCATGCTGCTGACCCTCACCGACAGCAAGGAAAAACTGCCGGTGGCCGGGCGTGTTGTGTGGATCACCCCGCGTGGCGCGCAAGGCAACAAGACCGCCGGCATCGGCGTGCAGTTCAGCGAACTCGACAACGGTGCAACCCGCAACAAGATTGAGACCCAACTGGCCGGCGCGCTGAAGTCCGACCGTCAGACCCACACCATGTAGGCTCGCGCGCAGTGCCTGTTACCGCGCCGGCGGCCAGGAACGCCCATGCAACTCGTCGATTCCCATTGCCACCTGCCGCTAATCGAAGCCGGCGAGACCGGCCTCGAAGGTATTCTCGCGCGCGCTGCAGCGGCCGGTGTCAGCCACATGCTGTGTGTATCGGTGGATCTGGAGTCCTATGCCGGCGTCGCGGCCCTGGCCCGTGCTTGGCCGCAGGTCTCGGCCTCGGTTGGCGTGCATCCCAATACCGAGCATGAAGCGCGCGAACCAAGCATCGCCGAGCTGGTGGAAGAGGGTGGCCAGGATTATGTAGTCGCGATCGGCGAGACCGGCCTCGATTATTTCCGCAGCAACGGCGACCTCGAATGGCAACGCGATCGCTTCCGCCATCACATCCGCGCCGCCCGCCAGGTAGCCAAGCCCCTCATCATCCATTGTCGCGAGGCCGCTTCGGACGTCATCCGCGTATTGCGTGAAGAACGCGCCGAGGAAGTCGGCGGCGTCATGCACTGTTTCGTCGATGACTGGGAGACCGCCAGCGCGGCTATGGATCTCGGCTTCTATATCTCGCTGTCGGGCATCGTGACCTTCAAGAGCGCCAAGCAATTGCAGGGTGTGGCCGAGCGCGTGCCACTCGAACGCCTGCTGGTTGAAACCGATGCGCCGTGGCTGGCGCCAGTGCCGCTGCGTGGTAAACAGAACGAGCCGGCCTACGTGCGACATACCGCCGAATTCGTTGCCACCTTGCGCGGCGAGGTGCCCACCGAGTTCGCGGCCGCGACCACGCGCAATTTCCATCGTCTGTTCCGCCTGCCGGCCTCCAAGCGGCTGATGGGCGCTGAATAAATAATAAGACATGAAGGAGAATCCATGACCCAGAAACTCACCGCCGGCGGCCGTTTCCGCCTTGCCATCCGCGAGGAGAAGCCGCTGCAGATCATCGGCACGGTCAACGCCTATGTGGCGATGATGGCCAGACAGACCGGCTACCGCGCCATCTATCTCTCGGGTGCAGGCGTTTCAAACTATTCCTACGGCCTGCCGGATCTCGGCATGACTTCCTTGGATGACGTGCTCACCGACGTGCGCCGTATCACAGCGCAAGTTGACACACCACTGCTGGTGGACATCGATACCGGTTGGGGCGGCGCGTTCAATATTGCGCGCGCGGTCAAGCAGATGACGGCCGCCGGTGCGGCAGCAGTCCATATCGAGGACCAGGTCGCAGCGAAGCGCTGTGGTCACCGCCCGAACAAGGAAGTCGTGTCGCAAGAAGAAATGGTCGACCGCGTCAAAGCCGCAGTCGACGCCAAAACCGACGCCGATTTCGTACTGATGGCGCGCACCGACGCGCTGCAGATCGAGGGTTTGGCCGGCGTCATCGATCGAGCCTGCGCTTTCGCCGAGGCCGGCGCGGATGCGATCTTCGCCGAGGCCATGACCGACATCAGCATGTACAAGCAGGTATGCGATGCGGTCCAGATCCCGGTACTGGCCAACTTGACCGAGTTCGGCACCACGCCTTACTACCTGCGTGAAGAACTGGGCGCGCAGGGCGTCGCGATGGTGCTCTATCCGCTGTCACCGACCCGTGCCATGCAGAAAGCCGCGTTGAACGTCATGCAGTCCATCCGCAAGGACGGTACGCAGAAGAACGTGCTCGACCTCATGCAGACCCGCGCTGAGCTTTATGACTTCCTCGGCTACCATGCCTACGAAGACAAACTCGACCAGCTGTTCCAAAAGGGCAAGTGATGGCCAGCCGCCGTCCCCAACTGATTTCAACCGGAGACTGACCATGTCTGATACCCCAACAACGCTGCCCAAGCCGAAGAAGTCCGTGGCGCTGTCCGGCACCGTCGCCGGCAATACCGCGCTGTGCACCGTCGGCCGTAGCGGCAACGATCTGCACTACCGCGGTTACGACATTCTCGATATCGCCAATACGTGCGAGTTCGAGGAAATCGCCCATCTGTTGGTACACGGCAAATTCCCGAACGCAGCCGAGCTCGCTGGCTACAAGACCAAGCTTAAAGCCCTGCGCGGTCTGCCGGCCGCGCTCAAGGCGGCGCTGGAGCAACTGCCGCCTTACGCCCATCCGATGGACGTGATGCGCACCGGCACGTCAGTGCTTGGTTGCCTGTCACCGGAGAAGGACGATCACAATCACCCGGGCGCGCGTGACATCGCCGACAAACTGATGGCGTGCCTAGGGTCCATGCTGCTGTACTGGTATCAGTACAGCCACAACGGCAAACGCATTGAGGTCGAAACCGACGACGACTCCATCGGTGGTCATTTCCTGCACCTGCTGCACGGTCAGAAGGCGCGTGAGAGCTGGGTGCGCGCCATGCATACCTCGCTCATTCTCTATGCTGAGCACGAGTTCAATGCTTCGACGTTTGCGTCGCGTGTCGTCGCCGGCACCGGCTCTGACATGTTCTCCGCCATCTGCGCTGGCATCGGCGCACTGCGCGGCCCGAAGCACGGCGGCGCCAACGAAGTGGCCTTCGAGATCCAAAAGCGTTACGACAACCCAGACGAGGCCGAGGCCGATATCCGCGCCCGTGTTGAACGCAAGGAAGTCGTGATCGGTTTCGGTCACCCGGTCTATACCGTGTCTGATCCGCGTAACGAGGTCATCAAGAAAGTCG